>DASSFA010000137.1:0-9411 GCA_035694895.1 Rhodanobacteraceae bacterium
GTCATCGCGGTGTTGAACACCACCTCGCCCGTGGCAGCTCCGGGTGCGCCAACGGACTCGCCGTGGAATACGTTTCCGTCGGCGAGGGCGAGCAGGGCTGGGGTGCGCATTGAGGCTTCGTCCGGGTGCAAGGTGACCCGCAGGCCACGCGAAGCGGGTCTGAGGGTTGAGGGTGATCGGGCGAGCGGGAATGATAGCAGAACCATGCGCCCGATTCATCGCGTACCGGGCGAATTCCGGACACCGATGATCTAAAGATGCGGCCGATCGAGGCTCGCCCTACAATTGCGCACGCCACAACTTGCGTATCCCAAATGCCCGCCGCCCTGCTCGATCCCGCCCGCCTGCAACGGCCCGACACGCTGGTCCGCCGCGAGCCGTTTCCGTATCTCCTTGCGCACGGGCAGCTTCCGGAGGAAGCCCGCGAGCCGCTGGATCGCGATTTCCCGAAGTATTCCGGCGCGGGGTTTTTCCCATGGGACGAGAAAGACTGCGGCCCGGCGATCAACGAACTGGTGCAGGCGCTGACCGAGCCGGCGTTCGCCAGCGCGGTCGGCGCCAGGCTCGGAATCGAAAATCTCGGTCAGTACCCGACGCTGGTGACATTGTGCCGCTCGCTCAACAGGCGCCACGGCACCATCCATACCGACAGCAAGTCGAAAGTCGCCACCGCCCTGCTCTATCTCAACAGGCAGTGGCCCGATACCAGTGACGGTTGCCTGCGTTTCCTCAATCGCGTCGACGACATCGACGACCTTGCCGCGCCGGAAGTGAAACCGCTGTACGGGGAGTTCGCGATCTTCAAGCGCGAGGACAATTCCTTCCACGGGCACCTGCCCTACGAAGGCGAGCGGCGCGTGATCCAGGTCGCCTGGCTCACCAGCGAAGAAGAAAAGTTGCGGAAGACCCAGCGCGGCAAGCTCTCGCGGTTCTTCAAGAAGCTCGCGGGCGGCCTGGACAAGAAGCTGGGAGCGCAGCGCGACCGCAACGCCGCGCACAAGGGCTGAGCCGAGCGTTTACGCGATGCGTTGAATCGCATCGCGTGCTTGGAGAGGCGACCGGCCACGGAACTTCTGGCCATGGAAGGCAGCTTCATGGCCGGATCGGAAGGAGCACCATGGACGGCTGCTCGCCGAAAGCTCCGCGATCGCCTGCACGCAGGCACCTACTGCGTACCGATCAGATCGTCAATCGAATACATTCCCGCGGATTTGCCGCTCAGCCATGCCGCGGTCTGCAACGCGCCGCGCGCGAAGATGGTGTTGTCGTAGGCGCGGTGGGTGAGCTCGATGCGCTCGTCTTGCGCGACGAGCAGCGCGGTGTGTTCGCCGACGATTTCGCCGGCGCGGATCGAGGCGAATCCGATCGTGCCAGGCTTGCGTGCGCCGATATGGCCTTGGCGCGCGAAGTCCGCTGCCTGTTCGAATTCCTGCCCGCGCGCAGCCGCCGCCGCGCGGCCCAGTGCCAGAGCGGTACCGGATGGCGCGTCCACCTTGCGTGCGTGGTGCGCCTCGATGATTTCCAGGTCCCAGTCCCGCAAGGTGCTCGCCGCTTCGCGAAGAAGTTTGGTCAAAACCGCGATGCCCAAACTGAAATTGGCGGCGTACAGAACGGGAACTTCGCGCGCGGCGTCCTGCAGCCTGCCGCGTTGCGCCGCGTCCAGCCCGGTGGTGCCGCAGACGAACGCAACCTTGCGCATTCGGCAATGCGCGAGTGCCGCGTCGGCCCCTGCGGGCGTACTGAAGTCAACCACGACGTCCAGTTCCGGCACGTGGTCCCATTCCCCGGAAGATTGAATGCATGCGGCCAGGGTGAATCGCGGGTCGCCCTTCAGCAGCGACTGCAATGCACGGCCCATGCGACCGTTGGCGCCGGTGATGGCAAGGCGAATGGGGTTGGGCATGATCGAAGGCAGGAGCGCGCCGGTGCGCGACAGGAAGACGAGACGAAGCTTACAAGCTCGTCATCCCGGCGCAAGCCGGGATCCATTTTGTTCGTTCGCGTGAACAAATGGATTGCGAAGTCCATGGACTCGTCCCGAGTCCCCGGTTCCGACTCAAGATGTCATCTTCGCCCAGAACTGCTTCACGCCATCCATGAACGTGCTGGCGCGCGGAGAATGCTTCGCGGCTTCGTCCGCGTCGGCGAAGGTGGCGTCGAACTGCTCCAGCAGTTCGCGCTGCTCCCTGGTGAGGCGCACCGGCGTTTCGACGACGACGCGGCACAGCAGGTCGCCGATACGGCCGCTGCGCACCGACTTGACGCCCTGGCCGCGCAGGCGGAACACGTGCCCGCTCTGGGTTTCCGGCGGCACGCTGATTGTGGTGCCGCCGTCGAGCGTGGGCACTTCGATCTGCGCGCCCAGCGCTGCCTGCGCCAGGCGGATCGGCACTTCGCAGTGCAGGTCGTCGCCATCGCGCTGGAAGATCTCGTGCTCGCGCACGCGCACTTCGACGTACAGGTCGCCGGATGCCGCGCCCGCGGGCCCGGCCTCGCCCTGTCCGGAAAGGCGGATGCGATCGCCGCTGTCCACGCCGGCGGGAATGCGCACCGACAGCGTGCGCTCGTCCTGCAGACGGCCTTCGCCGTGGCAGGCCTTGCAGGGGTTCTGGATCACCCAGCCGGCTCCGCCGCAATGCGGGCAGGTCTGCTGGATCGAAAAGATTCCGTTCTGCATGCGCACGCGGCCCATGCCACGGCAGGTCCCGCAGGCGACGGTCTTGCCGTCGGCCGAACCCGAACCGTTGCAGTGATGGCAATTGACCAGCGTGGGAATTTCGATCTTCTTCTCGACCCCGGCGACGGCTTCTTCCAGATCGAGTTCCATCACGTAGCGCAGGTCCGCCCCGCGCGCGGCGCGACGGCCGCCGCCGAAAATATCCGAAAAGATGTCGCCGAAGATGTCACCGACATCGCCGAAGCCGCCGGCACCGCCGCGACCTCCCATGCCGTTCTCGAACGCGGCGTGGCCGAACCGGTCGTACTGCGCGCGCCGCTCCGGATCGCCCAGGACATCCCAGGCTTCCTTGGCTTCCTTGAATCGCTCCTGCGCGGCCGGATCATCCGGGCAGCGATCCGGATGGCACTTCATGGCCACCTTGCGGAACGACTTCTTGATGTCCTCCGTGCTCGCCGTGCGTTCGACGCCCAGGACTTCGTAATAGCAACGTTTCATGTGCCCAGTCTTGCTTCAAGACGACGATCGGGGATGAACCAGATGGCCGCGATCACGCCGTAGATCACACAGGAGAATATTGGCGCGAAAAACGCCAACACAATGCCGAGTACGTAACCGATCGGCGAGACGATGATCTTCCAGTCACCCTTCAGGGCCTCGCCCAGTTTGCCTTTCTCGCCGCCGTTGGCGGCAATCAGCGTGCGCAGCAGGGGAATCCACGACAGCGCCGCCAGCAGCAGCACAATGCCGTACAGCGCGGTCGGCGCCGACGCCGGCATCGGGCGCGTTTCATTCAGCCAACTGGTCGTGAACGGAAACAGCGACAGCCAGAACAGGAAGAACAGATTGGCCCACAACACCTTCCCGTTCACGTGCTGCACGGCCTGCAGCATGTGGTGGTGGTTGTTCCAGTAGATGCCGACATACGTGAAGCTCAGTACGTAACTCAGGAAGACGGGAACATCGGCGAGGAGGGACGCCCAACTCGCCTCGCGCGGCAGTTTCAGCTCCAGCACCATGATGGTGATGATCACGGCGATCACGCCATCCGTGAACGCCTCCATCCGGCCCTTGTGCATTCGCACCCCTCGCATCCCCGCCCAAATGGCAATGTGCCGCAATCACGCGGCACATCATCAGGCTCTCGCTTGACCGGGAACGCTGAAGAACCGTTGCGGGCGACGGCAGATTGCGTGACGCCGGAGCGCAGGAAGCGGAGTGTACACGTCAGTACATGAGCATTCCTTGGCCCCAAAACGGTACATCCATGTACCGGGCCTGATCCGAGCACCGCCGGCGCGCAAGCTGCCGAGCGCAGCAGGTTATTCAGCGTTTCCCCTGGTCGCCCTTCACTTCCGTGAACTCGGCATCCACCACGTCCTCGTTCTGCGCACCCTGCGCGGACTGTGCGCCGCCACCGGCTTCCGCGCCAGGTTGCTGCCCCGCCGAAGCCGCGGCGTACAGCGACTGGGCGGCCTCCTCCAGCTTGGTGATGCGCGATTCGATTGCTTCCTTGTCGTCGCCCTTCATGACCTTCTCGAGATCGGCCAGCGCTTCCTCGACCCGGCCGATCACGTCGCCGCCGACCTTGCCGCCGTGATCCTTGATCGCGCTGCGGGTGGCGTGCACCAACTGGTCGGCCTTGTTGCGGGTGGCGATCAGCTCCTGGAACTTCTTGTCTTCCTCGCGGTGCGCTTCCGCGTCCGCGACCATGCGCTTGATCTCTTCGTCCGACAGGCCGGAACCGGCCTTGATCTCGATGCGCTGCTCCTTGCCGGTCTTCTTGTCCTTGGCGCTGACGTGCAGGATGCCGTTGGCGTCGATGTCGAAGGTGACCTCGATCTGCGGCATGCCGCGCGGCGCGGGTTCGATGCCGGCGAGGTCGAAGCGTGCCAGCGACTTGTTGAAGCGCGCCTGGTCGCGTTCGCCCTGCAGCACGTGCACGGTGACCGCGGTCTGGTTGTCGTCGGCGGTGGAGAACACCTGCGCGGCCTTGGTCGGGATGGTGGTGTTCTTCTCGATCAGCTTGGTCATCACGCCGCCCAGCGTCTCGATGCCGAGCGAGAGCGGGGTGACGTCCAGCAGCAGCACGTCTTTGACGGTGCCGCCCAGCACGCCGCCCTGGATCGCCGCGCCCACCGCGACGGCCTCATCCGGATTCACGTCCTTGCGCGGTTCCTTGCCGAAGAAATCCTTCACCGCATCCTGCACCTTCGGCATGCGCGTCTGGCCGCCGACGAGGATCACCTCGCCGATGTCGGACACGCGCAGGCCGGCGTCGTTCAACGCGGTGCGGCACGGCTCGATGGTGCGCTTGATCAGGTCCTCGACCAGCGCTTCCAGCTTGGCGCGCGTCAGTTTGATGTTGAGGTGCTTCGGGCCGGAAGCATCCGCCGTCACGTACGGCAGGTTCACTTCGGTCTGGTGCGCGGAGGACAGCTCGATCTTGGCACGCTCGGCGGCGTCCTTCAGGCGCTGCAGCGCGAGCGGATCGTTGCGCAGGTCGATGCCCTGGTCCTTCTTGAATTCCTCGACCAGATAGTCGATGACGCGCTTGTCGAAGTCCTCGCCGCCGAGGAAGGTGTCGCCGTTGGTGGCCAGCACCTCGAACTGCTTCTCGCCATCCACGTTGGCGATCTCGATGATCGAGATGTCGAAGGTGCCGCCGCCCAGGTCGTACACCGCGATCTTGCGGTCGCCACCGGTCTTGTCCAGACCGTAAGCCAGCGCGGCCGCGGTCGGCTCGTTGATGATGCGCTTCACTTCCAGGCCCGCGATCTTGCCGGCGTCCTTGGTCGCCTGGCGCTGCGAGTCGTTGAAGTACGCCGGCACCGTGATCACGGCTTCCGTGACCGTCTCGCCGAGGAAATCCTCGGCGGTCTTCTTCATCTTCATCAGCACCTTGGCGGAGATTTCCTGCGGCGCCATCTTGCGGCCGTCGGAGGTCTCCAGCCACGCGTCGCCGTTGTCGTGCGCGACGATCTTGTACGGCACGAGGTCCAGGTCCTTCTTGACCTCGGCGTCGGTGAACTTGCGGCCGATCAGGCGCTTCACCGCATAAAAGGTGTTCTTGGGGTTGGTCACCGCCTGGCGCTTGGCCGGCGCGCCGACCAGCACTTCGCCGTCCTTGCTGAAGGCGACGATGGAAGGCGTGGTGCGATCGCCTTCGGCGTTCTCGATCACGCGCGCGTTGGTGCCTTCCATCACCGCCACGCAGGAGTTGGTGGTGCCGAGGTCTATGCCGATGATCTTGCCCATGTCGGTTTGCTCCCTAAATGTCTTTGTCAGGTAGGCGGCCTGGGCCGCAATATGCTTGTTTATCTGGGGCTTGACTGCCCCTGGTTCAAGTGAATTCAAGCGCAAGCAACCATCCGTGGTACGGGGCTCCTGCCCGGCCATCCTTGGCCGTGCGCTCGGCGGGGCGAGATGCCATTCAAGGCATCTCGCCTTAATCCGCCTCGCCCCTGGCCACCATCACCAGTGCCGGCCTCAGCAACCTTCCATTCAACACGTATCCTTTCTGCATCACGGTGACCACGGTACCGGGCGCGTGCCCCGAGCCATCCACCATGCTCATCGCCTGCTGGGTTTCGGAATTGAAGGGCTCGCCCAGCGGATTGACTTCGACCAGGCCGTTGGACTCGCCGAGCTTGTGCAAGGCCTTCAACGTCAACTGCATGCCTTCGCGCAACGCGCCCACGTCGCTGGTTTCGGCAGCGAGGCCATGCTCCATCCCGTCATAGACCGGCAGCAGTTCGCGCAGGAGCTTTTCGTTGGCGAATTTCAGCGCCTGTTCCAGGTCGCGCTGCATGCGCCGGCGCTGGTTTTCGATCTCGGCGCGATCACGCAGCAACGCCTCGCGCAGGCCGGCAATGGTGGTCTCGGCCTCGGCGAGCTGCCGGGTCAGCGCCTCGTGCTCGCCGTCCGGACCGTTGGCGGCCTGCTCGGCCGCTGCGGCAGCCTTGCCTGCCTCTTCCAGCTTGTCCTTTTCCGTCATCATCCTTCCTCTTCATGACGCAAGCCACGGCTTCCGCGCCATGGCCCGGGTTCTCACAACAAGGGGTTATGCGGCCGGCAGGCCGCGATTCAAGTGCCGCCGAGAACGCTCGACAGCATGTGCGCGGTCGCCTGCACCACCGGGATCACGCGATCATAAGCCATGCGGGTGGGGCCGATCACGCCAAGCGCGCCAAGCACCCGGCCGCCGGCGCCGTAAGGCGCGCTGATCAGGCTGAACCCTTCCAGCGGCGCAAACCCGGATTCTTCGCCGATGAACAGCCGCACGCCCGGCGCGCGCGCGCAGCTTTCCAGCAGGCTCAGCAAGTCGCGCTTGCGCTGGAATGCCTCGAACAGCTCGCGCAGCCGATCCATCTGCGCGCTTTCCTCGCCGCCCATCAGGTTGGTCTGCCCGCTGACCAGCATGTCGCTCTC
This sequence comes from Rhodanobacteraceae bacterium, assembly GCA_035694895.1. Classification (GTDB taxonomy): domain Bacteria; phylum Pseudomonadota; class Gammaproteobacteria; order Xanthomonadales; family Rhodanobacteraceae; genus 66-474. The sequence continues at coordinate 7,109 of DASSFA010000137.1, forward strand.
GGGTTCCGGCGCGAAAGTCTGGGCCGCGACCTCCACGGCCGCGTCCAGCGTGCGGTTCAATTCTGAACCGGCGGCGCGCAGTTCCGCCAGCACGCGCAGGCGGATGTCGTCCAGCCGGAGCCCGGCGTAATGTTCGTTGAGGAAATTGGAGGCCTGCTCCAGTGCGCGCGCATCCAGCGGCTTGCGCAGGGCGAGCACGCGGTTCTGCACCTGGCCGTCGGCGAACACCAGGATCGCCAGCACGCGCCCGGCGTCCAGCATCACGAATTCGATCTGTTTCAGCGGCACCTCCGAACCACCGGGCACCGTCACCACGCCGACGAAGTGGGTCATCGCCGACAGCAGCGTGGACGCATTGCCCAGAAGGTCGCGGGTGGTGGCCGGCTCGCGCGGCAGGCCGCGCTGCATCTGTGCCATCGCTTCGCGCGGCAGCGGCTTGACTTCCAGCAGGCTATCCACGAACAGCCGCAAGCCCTGCACCGTCGGCACGCGGCCGGCCGAGGTGTGCGGCGACGAGATCAGGCCCAGCTCCTCCAGGTCCGACATGATGTTGCGGATCGTGGCCGGGCTGACGTCCAGCCCGGACGATCGCGACAGCGTGCGCGAACCGACCGGCTGGCCCTCTTCCAGATATTGCGCGATCAGCACGCGCAAAAGCTGGCGGGAGCGGGCGTCGAGGTGGGGAGTGGCGGCCATGCACGAAAATCGTACCTCAGGATGCAGGGATGAGGGGCGAGTAGCGAGGGCGCAGCATCGGGGCGCGTCGCGAGTTTGACGTGGCGCGCCCTCGCTACTAATCCCTCGCCCCCTCGCTACAATCGCCGCAAATTCGTCGCATCAACTCCCATGCTCACGCACCTCTCCGTCCGCAACTTCGCCGTGGTCGAAGCCGCCGAGATCGAATTCGGTGCGGGGCTCACCGTGGTCACCGGCGAAACCGGTGCGGGCAAATCGCTGCTTGTGGACGCGTTGCTGCTGCTCTCGGGTGCGCGTGCCGACAGCGGCATGGTGCGCCAGGGCTGCGAACGCGCGGAACTTGCCGCCGAGTTCAATCTCGCCGCCCTGCCTGCGGCGCGTGACTGGTTGGCCGAACAGGCGCTGGACGATGAGGACGGCGGCTGTCGCTTGCGCCGCGTCATCGCCGCCGAGGGCGGTTCCCGCGCATGGATCAACGGCCGCGCGGCGAGTCTTTCGCAACTGGGCGAACTCGCCGCATCACTGGTGGAAATCCACGGACAACACGAACACCAGGCGTTGCTGGATCGCGCCCAGCAGTTGCAGCTGCTGGACGCGTTCGGCGGTTTGCAGGACCAAGCCGCGCGCGCACGCGAGCTGGCCGGTCAATGGCGCGAGGTCGTCGCGCGCGAACGTGCATTGTCGGGCGGCGAGGATCGCCAGGCGCGGATCGAACTGCTGCGACACGAACTCTCCGAGCTGCAACGCTGGGCGCTGCCGCCCGATGCTCTCATCGAACTGGAAGTTCAGCACCAGCGGCTCGCCAACGCGGGCAAGCTGGCCGAGGGTGCGGCGGGTCTCGCCGAATTGCTGGACGGCGATTCCGAATACGCCGCCGCGCGCGGCATCGCGCGGGCGAAGGGCGAGCTGGAACGCCTGGCCGAACTCGATCCCGCGTTGCGGGGGCCGCTGGAACTGCTGGACAGCGCCGGCATCCAGCTAGGGGAAGCGGCCGACACGCTGTCGCGCTACGCGCAAGACATGGATCTCGACCCGCAACGCTATGCGGAAGTGGACGCGCATCTGGCCGCATTGCACGATCTCGCGCGCCGCCATCGCGTTCCGGCCGCGGAACTGCACGCGCACATGGGACGACTCAACGAAGAATTGCAATCGCTGGAAGGTGCCGGCGATGCGCTGGCGAAGCTCGCCGCGCAACGCGAACAACTCGCGCGCGATTACGAAGCCGCAGCGAAGACGCTGTCCAAAGGCCGCGCGGGTGCCGCGAAGAAACTGGGCGCCTCCGTAAGCCAGCTGATGGGCGAGCTCGGCATGGCCGGCGGGACGTTCGCGGTGGAATTGGAGCCGCAACCCGGCAGCGAGCCCGACGCGCAGGGCCGCGAGCGCTGCGAATTCCTGGTCTCCGCCAATCCCGGCATGCCGCCGCGCCCGCTGCGGCGCGTGGCTTCCGGTGGCGAGCTGTCGCGCATCGGCCTTGCAATCGAGGTGGCCGCGCTGGGCGCGGATGCGACCGGCACGATGGTGTTCGACGAAGTGGATGCCGGCATCGGCGGGGCGGTCGCGGAAGTGGTCGGCGCGAAATTGCGCGCGCTGGGCACGCAACGACA
>DASSFA010000138.1:0-3715 GCA_035694895.1 Rhodanobacteraceae bacterium
CCCGCGCGGTGTCGTCGCGCAGGGTGCTGCCGAACAGGTGGAACAGGCGTTCGTAGCTGATCTCGGCCAGTTCGCAGGGCGTGCGGGTGCGGATCAGGACTTCACGCTGGGCCTGCTCCACGAACAGGCCCATCTCGCCGATGAACTCGCCGCGGTTGATGTAGGCCAGGATCAGCTCGCGGCCCTCGTCGTCCTCGGTGTTGACCGTGACGGAGCCGTCGATGATGTAGTAGAGGGTGTTGGCCGGATCGCCCGGCCGCATGATCACGGTCTTGCTCGGATAGCGGCGGCGGTGACACTGGTCGAGCAGCCGCTGCATGGTTTCCGGGGTCGGCGCCAGCATCGCCGGAGCATGCGAGCGTTCGTAAACCTGCTGCAGCAGGTAGCGCAATTCGGCCATCGCGTTTCTCTCTGCACGGGCGTCCTGCCACGAGTGTAGCATTCTGATTCATGTGTGCGAGGGCTCGCACTCCGGATCGCAGGGAAAGGTTGCGGCGGTTATACTTGGCGCCTCCCTTTCCCCCGCTCCGGATCCCCCGGCGCGCACCACTCTCCGTATCGAGGACGCAGCCGTGGTCAAACCGCTGCCCCGCCTGAAGTTGCAGGGGTTCAACAACCTCACCAAGGCGCTCAGCTTCAACATCTACGACATCTGCTATGCGGTGTCGGAAACCCAGCGCGACCGCTACATCGATTACATCGACGAGGCGTACGACGCCGATCGCCTGACCCAGATCCTGACGGATGTGGCCGACATCATCGGCGCCAACATCCTGAATATCGCGCGGCAGGATTACGACCCGCAGGGCGCGAGCGTGACGATCCTGATTTCCGAGCATCCGGTCGTGGAGAAGCTCGGCCGCGACGTGATCTCGGATGCGGTGGTGGCGCACATGGACAAGAGCCACATCACCGTGCACACCTACCCGGAAACGCATCCCCATAACGGCATCGCCACCTTCCGTGCGGACATCGACGTTGCGACCTGCGGCGTGATTTCGCCGCTGCGCGCGTTGAACTACCTGATCGACAGCTTCGAATCCGACATCGTCACGATGGATTACCGGGTGCGCGGCTTCACCCGCGACATCAAGGGCAAGAAGCACTACATCGACCACAAGATCAACTCGATCCAGGACTATCTCGCCAAGCACATCCGGCAGAAGTACGAGATGTTCGACGTCAACGTGTACCAGGAGAACATCTTCCACACCAAGATGCACGTGAAGGATTTCGATCTCGACACGTACCTCTTCGAGGCGCACGCGGAAGACCTGTCGTTCAAGGACCGCCAGCGCATCGAGCTGCTGCTGAAGCGCGAGATCGAGGAGTTGTTCCACGGGCGCAACCTCATGTAGGAGCGCGCCCGCGCGCGACCGGGAGTCAGGTCTCGAGACTCGAAAAGATCCAGCCTGCTCGTCATTCCGGGGCCGTTCGCGGCTCTCCACGAACGGAACCCGGACGCGGAGGCGGGATGCCGAAGCCGAACGCCGAAGGCGGCTCGGAGAGCGAGCGCCAGGACGACGCGAGTAATCCAATTTGATCTTGTTTTTCTACGGAAGGAGCCGCGGATGCACGGAAGCAATAGCGGACGGATTTTTCTGGCAACAGCCATTGCGCTGCTCGCGTTCGGCGCGCATGCGCAGCAGCCCGCCGCTGGCGCGCAAGACCCCGCGCAAGGGCAAACCCTGCAGACCATCGTGGTCACTGGCACGCCGGTGGCGCAGCCGGCGTTCAATGTCCCGGCGTCGGTCAGCGCGGTGCAGTTGAACGGCGAAGGCGCCGATCAACCCGACATCAATGCCTCGGAATCGCTGCGGCAGATCCCCGGCGTGCTCGCGCGCGATCGCCAGAACTACGCCCAGGACGAGCAGATCTCGATCCGCGGCTTCGGCGCGCGCAGCACCTTCGGCGTGCGCGGCGTGCGGCTCTACACGGACGGCATTCCCGCGACCATGCCGGATGGCCAAGGGCAGGTTTCGCATTTCGACCTGGGGTCGGCCGATCGCATCGAGGTGCTGCGGGGGCCGTTTTCGGCGCTGTACGGCAATTCCTCCGGCGGCGTGATTCAGTTGTTCACCGCCGACGGCAGCGATCCGCCGCAGCAGCGCATCAGCGCGCAGGCGAGCCGCTACGACACGTTCCATCTCGACGCCGATGCGCGCGGGCTGGCCGGCGGCTTCGGCTACAACGTGGACGTCTCGCACTTCAGCACCGGCGGATATCGCGAGCACAGCCGCGCGCGCCGCGACAACGCCAATGCCAAGCTGACATTCGAGACACGCGGCGGCGGCAAGCTCACGCTGCTCGCGAATTCGGTACGACTTCCGGAAGCGCAGGATCCGCAGGGTTTGACCTGGTCGCAATACCGGTCCGATCCGCGCCAGGCGGCGCCCTCCTCGCTGGCCTTCGATACGCGCAAGAGCGTGCGCCAGAACCAGGGCGGTGCGGTGTACGAACAGCCGCTCGACAACCGCCAGCAGGTTCGCGTGCTGGCCTATTACGGCCAGCGCGACATCACGCAATTCCTCTCCGTGCCGGTGTCTGCGCAGGCCAGTCCGCTGAGTTCCGGCGGCGTGGTGGATCTGGGCACGAAATACGGCGGCGTGGATGCGCGCTGGATCTGGAACGGCGAGCTCGCCGGGCGCGCGCTGCAATTCACCGCCGGCGTGAGTTGGGATCGCGAAGACCAGCACCGGCTCGGCTTCGAAAATTTTGTCGGACACGTCTTCGGCGTGGTCGGCGCCCTGCGTCGCAACGAACAGGACGACGTCTGGGATCTCGACGAATACGCCCAGGCGGAATGGCAGTTCGCGCCGCGCTGGTCGTTGACCGCCGGGGCGCGCCACAGCAGCGTGCATTTCAGCACCGACGATGCCTACATCACCGCCACCAATCCGGACGACAGCGGGCAGGTCACCTACGGCGCGACCGATCCGGTCGCGGGTCTGATGTTCGATGCGACGCGGGATTGGCATCTATACGCGTCCTTCGGTCGTGGCTTCGAGACGCCGACCTTCAACGAATTGGGCTATCGCGCTGACGGCGGGGCGGGGCTCGCGTTCAACCTGCGCCCGGCGCGTTCGGACAATGCGGAGATCGGTTCGAAGTGGCGCTGGAACGCGGGCGGAAAGCTGGACGTGGCGCTGTTCCAGTCCGGGACACGCAACGAGCTGGCGGTGTTCAGCAGCAGCGGCGGCCGCACCACGTACCAGAATATCGGTCGCGCGCGCCGGCGTGGCGCGGAAGCCGATCTCGATCTGCCGCTCGCCGATCTCTGGCGCGTGCAGATCGCCTACACGTATCTGGATGCGCATTTCACCCAGGCGTCCGGCTGCGATCCAGTCAAGGGCTGCGCGGTTCAGGCCGGCGCACGCATTCCGGGCGTGCCGCGCAACATCTTCGACGGCACGCTGCGCTGGGGCGGCGATATGGGTTGGCACGCCGGCGTGGACGTCTTCGCGGTGAGTGCGGTCGCGGTGAACGACGCGAACAGCCAACGCGCGCCGGGGTATGCGCTGCTCGGCCTGGATCTCGGCTACGTCGCACGTCGCGGCGGCGCGACGCTCTCGCCGTTCCTGCGGGTGGACAATCTTTTCGACCGCCGCTACATCGGCTCGGTGATCGTCAACGACGCCAATGGCCGCTACTTCGAACCGGGGCACGGAAGGAGCGTGATGGTGGGGATGAGCGTGACGTTCGGGGCGAGGGAATA
>DASSFA010000139.1:0-10546 GCA_035694895.1 Rhodanobacteraceae bacterium
GTTTCCTCGAGCTGTACGTCGACACCGGCACCGCGCGCACGCACCCGTTTCCCGGCATCGAGGGCCTGCTGCGCAAACTCGAGGCGCGCGGCATTCCCTGGGGCGTGATCACCAACAAGGCCGGCTTCCTGACCGCGCCGCTGCTGGAACGCCTGGGCTACGCCGCCCGCGTCGCCGCGGTGGTGGCCGGCGATACCTTGCCGGTCCGCAAGCCGCATCCGGACCCGGTGCTGCTCGCCTGCAGGCAGGCCAAGGTGGAACCCGCGCACTGCGTATTCGTGGGCGATGATCCGCGCGACGTGCAGGCCGGGCAGGGTGCCGGGCTGAAGACCGTCGTCGCGGGTTGGGGCTATCTCGATCCGGACGACGCACGCGGCTGGGGCGCGGAAGCGTATGCGGAGACGGCGGAGCAAATCGCGGACTGGCTCAATCCATGATGAGCGGCTTGAAAAGCGTAGCGAGCGAAGGCAGATTGCGCGTCGCCGGAGCGCAGGAACCGGAGTGTACACGTCAGTACATGAGGATTCCGAGCACCGCCGGCGCGCGAGCTGCCGAGCGCAGTAGCTTTGCAAGCCGCTCATGAGTGAGGGCGCGCTGCAGAGCTGGCTTCATGGCTGGCGGGAATCGCATCCGCAACTCGAGCCGGCGTGGGTTTTCTTGCGCACCGATCCGCGCCGCGACAGCTATGTCGCGCTCGCCGCGCTGGAGCAGGAGTGGCTGGACGCGGCGTACGCGATCCGCGAGCCGCATGTCGCGGCGGTCAAGCTTCAATGGTGGCGCGAGGAACTGCAGCTTGCGCGGGCGGGCTCGGCGCGGCATCCGTTGACGCACGCGCTGTTTGCCGAGGAGCGCATCCGCGCGCTGCCTGCGCAGATTTGGGAAGAGGCGGTGGATGCGGCGATGCTGGCGCTGGACGCTGCATCGCCGGCGGATCTTGCCGCACAGCTTGCGGCCGCGCGGCCGTTGCACGGTACTTTTGCGCGGATCGAAACCGCGCTGTGGTTCGGCGCGGATGCGAACAACGGACGCGCGCAGGCCGTCGCCTCCGTGCAGCATGGCGTGGCGCTGATGCGCAACTTTTCCAGTGAACTCGATCACGGTCGCAGCCCGTTGCCCATGACGCTGCTGGCGCGGCATGGGCTGAATCTCGGTGACCTGGACAAGGAAAGCCCGGCCCGAAGCACCGCGCTGCGCGACCAGGCGCAGGCGCTGCGGCAGGCGCTCGACGAAACCGATAAAATGGCCGGCCCCTTGAGCCTGTTCCGCAGCCTGCAGGCGCGACTGGACCGGCGCGCCTTGCGCGCGGCCGGGAAGGCCGCCGATCCGCTGCAGTCGCTGTACAAGGGGCAGGGCGGATTGCGCGGCCTGCTGGATGCCTGGAGCGCGGCGCGCACTTGGCATCGCGCAAGGCAGCCCTGATATCCGGCAGGCCGACAGGAAATCCGATGGCCACTCGAGACATCCAGAACGAACTTCCCGACGTTGCCGCCGCGGCGCACCCGGACCATGCCGGTGCGCTTGATTGGGTGGGCATGGAGGGAATCGACCTGCCGCTGCGCTATGCGGATGCGCGAGGCAGCGTGCTGACTGCACCCGCAAGCGTGTCGGTGCAGGTGAATCTCGCCGACGAACACGCGCGCGGCATCCACATGTCGCGGCTGTACCTGTTGCTCGAAAAATCCCTCGCGGAGCAGCCGCTGACGCCGGCGTCGCTGCGCGCGTTGCTGCATGCACTTCTGGAATCGCACAAGGACCTGTCCACGCGCGTGCGCCTTCGCGTCGAGTATCAGCACCTGCTGAAGCGCGCCGCACTGGTCAGCGCCAATGCGGGCTGGAAGGCGTATCCGGTGAGCATCGAGGCCACGCTGCAGGACAACCATTTCGCCGTACAGCTCGGTTGCCAGGTGCAATATTCCTCGACCTGCCCGGCTTCGTTCGCGCTCTCGAAGCAGGCCAACCAGCAGCGTTTCGATCTGGACTTCGCCGGCGTCATGCCTACCCATCACGCCGTGCGCGAATGGCTGGGTTCGGAACACGGCATGGCCGCGGCGCCACACGCGCAGCGCAGTACCGCGAAGGTGCGCGTGAAACTGGCGAACGGATTCGACCTGCCCGTGGTCGACCTGATCGACGCGATCGAGCGCGCGCTGACCACGCCGGTGCAGACCGCGGTCAAGCGCGAGGACGAACAGGCCTTCGCGAAATTGAACGCCGAGAACCCGATGTTCTGCGAGGACGCCGCCCGACGCATTCGCGCCGCGCTGGAAACCGACCCGCGCATCGGCGGCTATCACATCGTCGCGTCACACCACGAAAGCCTGCACCCGCACGATGCGATTGCTACAGCAAGCAGCGCGAATTGGGCGTTTGAGTGAGTCGAACGCTTTGAAAGCATAACGAGCGACGCTTGCCATCCATGGCAAAAAAGCTCCGTGGTTGCGCGATGCCGGGGCGCCGGAGTGTACACGTCAGTACATAGGATTCCTTGGCCCCAAAGCGGTACATCCATGTACCGGGCCTGATCCGAGCACCGCCGACGCGCGATATAACGATTGAATCAGGCCGAGCGCGAGCTTTCAAACCGTTCGATCAAATTCCAGCCGCATCCCCGGCTTGGGATCCAGCAGCCGCCCATGCCGCGCGGCGAGGTGGCCGTTGACGAAGGTCGCAGCGATGCTGGAGCGGAAGGTGTGGCCCTCGAACGGCGACCAGCCGCATTTCGAGAGGATCTCTTCCTTGCGCACGGTGTGCCTTGTGTCCGGATCCACCAGCACCAGATCGGCGAAATAGCCCTCGCGCAGGAAGCCGCGCTCCTTGATGTCGAACAGCTGCGCCGGTGCGTGCGAGGTCGCTTCCACCAGCCGCTCCAGTTTCAGCGTGCCGTCGAACACGTGCTCCAGCGCGCTCTGCAGTGCGTACTGGATCAGCGGGATGCCTGACGGGCATTGCGTGTAGGGCCGCTGCTTTTCCTCGATCAGGTGCGGCGCATGGTCAGTGGCCAGCACGTCGATGCGGGTGTCCGCCAGTGCACGCAGCAGCGCGTCGCGATCACCGGCCGTCTTGATCGCCGGGTTGCATTTGATGCAGCCGCCGTACTCTTCGTAATCCGCGTCGGTGAAGCGCAGGAAGTGCACGCAGGTCTCGGCGGTGATGCGCTTGCCCTTGATCGGACCGGGTTCGAAAAGTGCGAGTTCGTCGGCGGTGGACACGTGCAGCACGTGCAGGCGCGTGCCGTGGCGGCGCGCGGTTTCGACCGCCCATTTGGTGGACTCGTAACAGGCTTCGCGCGAGCGGATCTCCGGATGCATGCGCATCGGGATGTCATCGCCATACTTCGCCTTCATGCGATCGAGGTTGGCGTGCACGATGCGGTCGTCCTCGCAATGCACGACCACGTTCACCGGCGAATCGTGGAACACGCCATCCAGCGCGGCCGGGTCGCTGACACACAGGTTGCCGGTGGACTCGCACAGGAACACTTTCACGCCCGGCACGCGGCGCGGGTCGAGCGCACGGATCGCATCCAGGTTGTCGTTGCTGGCGCCGAAGTAGAACGCGTAGTTGGCGACCGAGTTGCGTGCAGCCAGCGCGTTCTTCTCATCCAGCAGTTCGTGGGTGAGCGTCGGCGGGTTGGTGTTGGGCATGTCGATGAAGCTGGTGACGCCGCCCGCGATGGCCGCGCGCGATTCCGAAGCGATGTCGGCTTTGGCCGTGTAGCCCGGTTCGCGGAAGTGCACGTGGTCGTCGATCATGCCGGGCAGCAGCCACAGCCCGGTCGCGTCGAGGACCTGCTCGCCGGTGCGCGGGCGCAGGTCCGCGCCGATTTCCGCAATGCGTTCGCCCCGGATGCGCAGGTTCAGGTGCCGGCGCCGGCCCTCGTTGACCAGTTCGGCATTTTCGATCAACCACGCTTCGCTCATTCGCTGCTTCCTGTGGTGTCGCGCGCGCGGCAACCGCGCAGCGCGAAATGCTCCGGTACCGGATCGAAGCCGCCGGTGCACAAGGGTTGGCAGCGCAGGATACGCCAAACCGCCATCAAGGTGCCGCGCATGGGGCCGAAGCGCGCGATCGCCACGCGTGCATACGCTGAACAGGTAGGGTGGAATCGGCATTGGCTGCCGAGCAGCGGACTCAGCAGGCGCTTGTAGACGGCGATCAGGAACAGCAGCAGGCGGGTCAAGACGATGATTCGCTCGTGGGTCCGCGCTACACTACGCGGTCGGTTGCCGGGTGGTCGGCACTAGGCTATAACACGCGACCGCCACATCACAGAGTGGATGCTACGGACATGGCGAAAACGAAAGTGAAGGCGAAATCGAAATCCGGCGCTGCCAGGCGCGGGGCGCAGAAGACCGTGGCCAGGGCGGCCAAGGCGAAACCGAAACACGTGAAGAGGGCTACTCCGATCAAGCAGTCGAACAAATCGGCCAAGAAGGCCGCGCCGCGCAAGCCGGCGAAGTCATCCGCATCCAAGGCCAAACCCGCAGCGCGCAAACAGGTTTCCAAGCCGGTCAAGACTGCCGCCGCGCGCAAGCCTGCGCCGAAGAAGGCCGTGGTCAAGAAGCCGGTGCAGAGCGCGGCCAAGCGTCCGGCGCCGGCGAAGAGTGCGCCTGCAGCGACCGCGCCGGCCAAGCACGCGCCGGCCAAGCCGCAATTGCATCGCCACGATCACGCAGAGCCGGGCGGTGTGGCGATCGCCACGCCGGGCACCGAGCCGACCATCACCAAGGAGGACGGTCGTTACGCGCTGCCCGCCACGGTCAATATCGAGTTGCCGAAAGGCTATCGCCCGTCTCCCAAAGAGGAATACATGGGCCCGAAGCAGCTCGCGTATTTCCGCAACAAGCTGCGTGACTGGCGCGAGCAGTTGGTCGAGGAATCGCGACAGACCATGGAAAACCTGCGAGAGGAAGTGCGCGACGTGGGTGACGATGCCGAACGCGCCACCCGCGAGACCGAGAATTCGCTGGAGCTGCGCACGCGCGATCGCTACCGCAAGCTGATCTCCAAGATCGACAAGGCGCTGCGCCGGATCGAGGAAGGTCGTTACGGCTACTGCGAGGAAACCGACGAGGAGATCGGCATCGAGCGCCTGGAAGCGCGCCCGATCGCCACGCTCTCGCTGGATGCGCAGGAACGGCGCGAGCATCTGCAGAAGCAGATGGGCGATTGATCGCCTGCTTCTGGTAGGGCGGGTTGGCCGCGTAGCGGCGTAACCCGCCTTTCGCGCCGGTTACGCCTGTTGCGCCAGCGCCTTCTGCGCGTGCGCCTTGATGGTGCTGAGCATCGCGCTCAAGCCGTTCGATCGGGTGGGCGAGAGGTGCCTGCTCAAACCAAGCGCGTCAATGAAGTCCGGGTCGGTATCCAGGATGTCGCGCGCGGAGCGCCCGGAATAGACCCGCAACAGCAGCGCGATCAGGCCGGAGACGATCGCCGAATCGCTGATGGCGCGGATATCCAGCCTGTCCGCACCACCCGAAACCGCCATCCACACCTGCGACTGGCAGCCGTGCACCTTGTTGGCCTCGGTCATCAGTTCCGGCGGCAACGGCGGCAGCTTGCGGCCGAGGTCGATCAGGTACTGGTAACGCTCGGTCCAGTCGCCGAACAGCGCGAACTCATCCACGATCTCGCGCTGGGCGTCGAGGGCGGTGTTGACGGAGAGATCGTTCATGCGCCAATTATCGCGCGCAATGGCCGACTGCGCGCGGAACGGCGGTTGTCCTGCTCGAATCCGTTCGCCTTGAGCGTAGGCCCGCAGGGCCGAAGTCGAAGGGCGGGCGTTTCGACTTCGTTCGCTGCGCTCACAACGCTCAACGCGAACGGAAGGTGAGCGCCACGATCTACCGCTCCGCCGCTTTCCAGCGTGAGCCCTGCGGGCCGTCCTCGATCGCGATGCCCATGGCCGCGAGCTGGTCGCGGATCGCGTCCGCGCGCTTGAAATCGCGTGTGGCGCGCGCGGCGCGGCGCTCTTCGACAAGTGCATCAATTTCTTGCGCACTCTTCCTGACGCTGATGGTTGCTGTAGCGGACACGCTTGCTACAGCAGATCCTGGGCTGAGCAGGACGTCGTGCTTAAACCACCGCTCGGGGTCCTGCTGCAACAAGCCGAGCAATCCGCCACCCGCGAGCAGCGCCGATTTTGCACGCCGCTTCTCTTCGATCGAGGAAGCAGCCCGTGCTTCGTTTGCGAGCTTCGCCAGTTCCGCGAATGCCTGCGGCGTGTTCAGGTCGTCGCACAACGCGTCCTCGATGGCAGCGGGGACATCCGCATCGCTCATCATTTCGATATCCGACAAATCGCGCAGCACGCCGTACCAGCCATCCAGCGTGGCCTTCGCCTGTTTGAGTGTTTCGTCCGACCAGTCCAGCGGCTGCCGGTAGTGCGCGCGCAGCAGCAGGTAACGCAAGACTTCGGGCGGATGCTGTTGCAGCAACTGATGCAATTGCAGCACGTTGCCCAGTGACTTCGACATTTTCCTGCCGTCGAAGGTCAGCATGCCGTTGTGCAGCCAGTAGCGCGCGAACGCCTTGCCGCCGTGCGCGCAGGTGCTTTGAGCGATCTCGTTCTCGTGGTGCGGGAACATCAGGTCGTTGCCGCCTGCGTGGATGTCAATCGTGTCGCCAAGGTGCGCCGCCGTCATCGCCGAGCACTCGATGTGCCAGCCCGGCCGGCCACGCCCCCAGGGACTGTCCCAGCCGGGCAGTTCCGGCGTGGAGGGTTTCCACAACACGAAATCGGCCGGGTTCCTCTTGTACGGTGCGACCTCGACACGCGCGCCGGCGATCATGTCCTCCACCGAGCGTCGCGACAGTTGCCCGTAATCCGGATAGGACGCCACGTCGAACAGCACGTGCCCTTCTGCGGCATAGGCGTGGCCATCCGCGATCAGGCGCTCGCACATCGCGATGATCTCGCCGATGTGCGCGGTCGCATGCGGTTCCACGTCCGGCGCGTCGGCGCCCAGTTTCGCCATGTCCTCGCGGAAAGCGGCCGCATAGCAGTCCGTGATCGCGCCGATCGGGGTGCCGGCCGCGAGCGCGGCGGCGTTGATCTTGTCGTCCACATCGGTGATGTTGCGCGCGTACACCACGCGTGGGTAATGCCGGCGCAGCAGGCGTGCCAGCAGGCCGAAGACCACGTACGGGCGCGCGTTGCCGATATGCACGTAGTGGTACACGGTCGGCCCGCAGACGTACATCGTCACTCGTTCAGGATCGAGAGGGGCGAACGTTTCGACACGGCGGGTCAGGCTGTTGTGCAGTCGGATCGGCATCGGTTCAGGCGCAATCGGCGGTCGGCCTCACATTTTAGCCGCGAAAAGGCGTTTTCTTAGGCGCGGATTCAGCCGAGCTTTGGTGGAATGGCGCCGGAGCGAAGGGCGCACCCGCCAGCGCCCGCCACGAGGTCCACCATGACGATGTACAAGCCGATGATCGCCGCCGCGCTGCTCGCCTGCGCGGGCGTCTCCCAGGCGCAAGGCTATCCGCCTCCGCCGGACAACGCGCACTTCGGTTGGGCCGATGTGCTGCGCGTGGACCCGGTTTATGTTGCCGATGCCGGTGGCCCGCCGCACCAGGAGTGCTACGACCAGCAGGTCACGACCACGGACAACAACCATACCGGTGGTACGGTGCTGGGTGCGATCATCGGCGGCGCATTGGGCAATCAGGTCGGCCATGGACGGGGCCGCACGGCGGCGACGATCGCGGGCGCGGTGGCCGGCGGCGCGATTGGCAACGGCGTTTCCCGTGCAAACGATCGCACCTACACGGATACCGAAACGCGTTGCCGGATGGTCAGCGACTACCCGCCGCAGCGCCGGATCGCCGCTTACGATGTGGAATATCGCTATCGCGGCGAGGTCTATGTATCGCGGCTGGGCTATGACCCGGGTGAGCGGTTGCGCGTGCGCGTGAGCGTCACACCGGCGGAATGACGGATATTGCGCGGTGATTCGAGCGCTGTCATGATGCGCGCCCCATGAACGACTTTCACGCCGACGCCGTTGTCCTGACCAGCGCCCGCATGGCCGCTGGCATGACTTCGCGCGCGCGCCGACCGGAACTTCTCCATCCGGCCGGATAGTCGTCGCACGCGTTCGCTTTCGACAAAAACCCGGCCTCGTGCCGGGTTTTTTGTTGCCCGGCCGTTTCCCGCCAGCAGGAACGACCGATGACGCTTCGCCATTTCATCACCACCCAGGACTTCAGCCGCGCCGAACTGGATGCGCTGCTCGAGCAAGCCACTGCATTCAAGCAGAGCAAGCTCGGCGATCAGCTCGCCGGCAAATCCATCGCGCTGTTGTTCTTCAACCCCTCGATGCGCACGCGCACCAGCTTCGAGCTCGGTGCACGCCAGCTCGGCGGCCATGCCATCGTGCTGGCGCCGGGCAAGGATGCGTGGCCGATCGAGTTCGAACTCGGCGCGGTGATGAATGGCGAAGCCGAGGAGCACGTGGCCGAAGTCGCGCGCGTGCTGTCGCGCTACGTGGACCTGATCGGCGTGCGCGCGTTCCCGAAGTTCCGCGACTGGGAGGAAGATCGCAGGGACATCGTGATCCGCGCCTTCGCGCGCCACGCGACCGTGCCGGTCATCAACATGGAGACGATCACGCACCCGTGCCAGGAGCTGGCGCACGTGATGGCGCTGCGCGAGCACCTCGGGGCGGATTTGCGCGGCAGGAAATATGTCCTGACCTGGACGTATCACCCGAAGCCGCTGAACACCGCCGTGGCGAATTCCTCGCTGCTGATCGCGACGCGTTACGGCATGGACGTCACGCTCCTGTGCCCCACGCCCGAATACGTGCTCGACGAGCGCTACATGCAGGCTGCGCGGGCCAATGCGGAGGAGAACGGCGGATCGTTGCGCGTTTCGCACGACATCGAAGAAGCCTATAGCGGCGCGCAGGCGGTATACGCGAAGAGCTGGGGCGCGCTGCCGTACTTCGGCCGCTGGGAACAGGAGAAGCCGATCCGCGATGCGCACCGGCACTTCATCGTGGATGAATCGAAGATGGCATTGACCGACAACGCAGTCTTCAGTCACTGCCTGCCGCTGCGGCGCAACGTCAAGGCCACCGACGCGGTGATGGATTCGCCGCAGTGCATCGCGATCGACGAGGCCGAAAACCGCCTGCACGTGCAGAAGGCAATCATGGCGATGCTCGCAAAACGGGAGACGGGAGACGGAAAACGAGAGACGTAAAGCCACATCGCACTCGGCCGGCTTTCTACGCGTTCAACGTTTTTGGAGCACAAGTCCATGACACAACCGCTTCGTACATCGTCCCCCGTCTCTCCTCTCCCGTCTCCCGGCAAGGACATCGTGCTGGCTTTTTCCGGCGGGCTCGATACCAGCTTCTGCATCCCTTGGCTGCGCGAGCGCGGCCATGCCGTGCACACGGTGTTCGCCGACACCGGCGGGGTGGATGCGGACGAACGCGCATGGATCGAGCAGCGCGCACGCGAACTCGGCGCAGCCACCCATGTCACCGTGAACGGCGGGCCGGCACTGTGGGCGCAATTCGTCAAGCCGTTCGTGTGGGCCGGCGAGGGCTACCAGGGCCAGTACCCGCTGCTGGTTTCGGATCGCTACCTGATCGTCGAGGCCGCGCTGCAGCGCGCGGATGAACTGGGCACGCGCGCGATCGCGCATGGCTGCACCGGCATGGGCAACGACCAGGTGCGATTCGATCTCGCGGTCAAGGCGCTGGGTGATTACGAGATCGTGGCGCCGATCCGCGAGATCCAGCGCGAACACACGCAGGTGCGCGCCTACGAGCAGGCGTACCTGCGCGAACGCGGCTTCGAGGTGCGCGCGAAACAGCAGGCTTACACGATCAACGAGAACCTGCTGGGCGTGACGATGTCCGGGGGAGAGATCGACCGCTGGGAAGCGCCGGGCGAGGGCGCGCGCGGCTGGTGCGCAGGACGTCCGGAATGGCCGCTCGAACCGCTGCTGATGAAGTTGCGCTTCGAGCAGGGCGAAGCGGTGGCGCTGGACGGCGAGGCGCTGCCGGGCCAGGCGCTGTTGGCGAGACTCAACCAGGCTTTCGCGAAATACGGTGTCGGTCGTGGCCTGTACACCGGCGACACAACGATTGGCCTCAAGGGACGGATCGTGTTCGAGGCGCCGGGCCTCACCGCCTTGCTGACCGCGCATCGCGCGCTGGAAGAGGCCGTGCTGGGCAAGCACCAGAATCGCTTCAAGCCCGAAGTCGCCAGGAAGTGGATCGAGCTGGTCTACGAAGGCTTCTTCCACGATCCGCTGAAGGCCGACCTGGAAGCATTACTGTCTTCGTCGCAGCGCTGCGTCAATGGCGAGGTCGTGGTGGGAACGCGAGGCGGCCGGGTGGACGCGATCGCGGTCGAGTCGCCGCACATTCTCAACGCGAAAGGCGCGACCTACGCGCAAAGCGCGGATTGGGGCGTGGCCGAAGCCGAGGGCTTCATCCGGCTGTACGGGATGAGCAGCACGCTCTGGGCACAGGTGAACCGCGAGCCATGAACGCGCTGCTGGAAGATACGCTCGCCCATCTGC
>DASSFA010000140.1:0-12561 GCA_035694895.1 Rhodanobacteraceae bacterium
TTCTGCGGAGCGCTCGTGCTGCAGTCCGCCGCGGATCATCTTTCAACCGCGCTGCGCAAGGCCGAACCGGCACGAGTCGAGGAAAGCCTTGCGGAATTCCGGCATGCCCTGGAGTCGACGCGCGAAGCCTTGGGGCGTTGAGCTGCTCTTCTCCCCGAGGGAGTGGCTCAAGTCCCGCGCATTGCGCCGCCCAGTACCCGCCACGCACGCAGGCCCTGCTCGCCGACGTGCGAAGCGATCACCGCTCGCAGCACGCGGCGCAGCGCGGCAAGATCGTCATGCGCGGGTTTCACGTCTTCGTGCAGCGCCAGCAGCGCCGAGCCTTTCGACATCGCGCCGTGTTGCCGCGAATGCGCCGGCACCGGACCGAGTTCCGGAACGTACACGTATTCGGCGTCCGAGCGCAGCGGCTCACCGCTCTCGCCCTCGTGCTCCAACTGCAACCCGTAGCCGAGTTCGCCCAGCAGATCGCGTTCGAATCGCCGCAGCGTCCAGGCCAGCGAATCGGTCGTGGCGAGTTCTTCCAGCAGCACCGCATAACGCGCGAACAACGCCGGATGCGGATCGGCACGCGCGATCAAGCGCACCAGCAGTTCGTTGACGTACAGGCCCGACAGCAATGCGTCGTCCACGAAGCGGCGCGGCGCGCCGACCGCCTCCGCGGCGCGCAGGTTGGGCAATTCGCCGGTTCCGGCCCAGTCCGCGCTCAAAAGCTGGAACGGTTCCAGCGTCGCGCGCGTGATCCGGGCCCGCGCGCTGCGTACGCCGCGCGCGAGCAGACCGACGCGGCCGTGGTCGCGGCTGAACACCTCGAGCAGCAGGCTGGTCTCGCGCCAGGCGCGCGCGTGCAGGACGTAGGCGGGTTGCGATTCGACGCGCATGCGCGCTCACTCGTAGCCGAACCGCTTCAACGCCGCTTCGTCATCGGACCAGCCTGCGCGCACTTTCACCCACAGGCGGAGGAACGCGCGGCGGTCCAGCAGTTTCTCGATGCCGCGTCGCGCGGCGCTGCCGATCTTTTTCAGCCGCTCGCCGCCGGCGCCGATCACGATCGCCTTCTGGCCCTCGCGTTCCACCCAGATCACCGCGATGATTTCGGCAAGGCCGTCTTCGCGATCCTTGAAGGACTCGATCTCGACCGTGGTCGCATACGGCAATTCCTCGCCGAGCTGGCGCATCAGTTGTTCGCGGATCAATTCCGCGCAGAGGAACCGTTCGCTGCGATCGGTGAAGGTGTCGGGATCGAATGCGGGCTCGCGCTCGGGCAGCCGTTCCAGGATGCCTTTCTCCAGATCCGCGATGCCTTCGCTACGCTGCGCGCTCAGCCAGAACACCTCATCGAAGACGTGTCGGGCGCACATCTGCTCCGCGAACGGCAGCAGCGCGGATTTCTCGCGCACCCGGTCGAGCTTGTTGAGCGCGAGCAATCGCGGGATCTCGCGTTCCGCCAGCGCGGCGTACACGCCCTGATCCTCATCGTCCCAGCGCCCCGCCTCGACCACCTGTACGGCGAGATCAGCCTCCGCCACCGCCGCGTGCACCGCCCGGTTGATGCTGCGGTTCATCGCGCGCTTCGCCTGCCGGTGCATGCCGGGCGTGTCGAGATAGAGGATCTGCCCCGCAGGGCGCGTGACCACGCCAAGGATGCGATGGCGCGTGGTGTGCGGACGCGGCGTCACGATGGACAGGCGTTCGCCGACCAGCGCGTTGAGCAGCGTGGACTTGCCGACGTTCGGCCGGCCGACAATCGCGACCAGGCCGCAGCGCGTGATGGACGATTCTGTCATCGTGTGCTATCCAAATCCGTTCGCGCTGAGCGCAGTGAGCGAAGCGAGCGGAGTCGAAGCCCCGCCCTTCGACTCCGGTCCCATTTTCATCCGAAAATGGAACCTGCGCTCGGGGCGAGCGGTGAAATTCAGGCGCCGCCTGAGCCGACCAGCGCATCCAGCGCCGACTCCGCGGCCACCTGTTCTGCCGCTCGCCGGCTGCTGCCGCTGCCCTCGAAACGCGCCGGCTCCGGTTCGCTCAGCACGCAGGCCACATCGAAGGTGCGTGCGTGCTCCTCGCCATGCGTGGCCAGCAGTTCGTAATGCGGAAGCGGATAGCCCTGCGCCTGCAGCCATTCCTGCAGGCGCGTCTTGGCATCCTTCTGCGCCGGCTCGCCGGCGCTCACCGCCTCCGCGAACATTTCGCGCAGCAGCGCGCGGCATGCATCGAAGCCGCCGTCCAGGTACACCGCGGCGACCACAGCCTCAAAGGCGTCGGCGAGGATGGAATCGCGGCGGAAGCCGCCGCTCTTCAATTCGCCCGGGCCGAGCAGCAGGTCGTCGCCCAGGCCAATCCCGCGGGCGCGCTCTGCCAGCGCCGGACCGCTGACCAGATGCGCGCGCAAACGCGACAGCTCGCCCTCGTCGGCGCGCGGATGCGCTTCGTACAGCATTTCGGCGACGACCAGGTTGACCAGCGCGTCGCCCAGGAACTCCAACCGTTCATTGTTGGGCCGGCCGGCGCTGCGATGCGTCAGCGCCAGCCGCAACAATTGTCCGTCGCGGAAGCCGTACCCGAGCTTCACGCGCCGGTGGCGCCGCCCAACGGGACGGTCTTTTCGAAGTGCAGCAGGAAATCGATGTTGTACAGGAACGGAATGTCCTTGTCGTACTTGATTTCCATCGTGCCGCCGCCCGGCCCGTTCTTGATGCGGAGATTCTGTGGAGAAAAGGTACTGTCGTCCACGTACTGGAAACTGCCCTTGAAGGCGAGCTCCCTCTGGATTTCCAGGGGAGTCTTGGTGGCCAGATCGGGTTCCGACGCCACCGCCTTCATCGCTTTCACCACGCCCATGTATTCGGTGTAGGCCGGCACAAGCTTCATGGCCGCATAGGCGAAAAACGCGGCGACGATCAGGACGAACACGAAGCCGATCAGGGTGATGCCTTGCTGCTTTTTCATGGAAATGCCCCGCAACGAACTGTCGGCGCGAGTCTAGCAGTTCGTTTTCCCGGCGGAATGGGGGCGAGTGCGCATTCGGCGGCGGCGGGACGGGCCGCCGCGCTCCCGCCCTGCGACCCTCTGCTCAGTGGAGGATCGTGCCGATGCGTTTCAAATCCGCCAGGCTGAACCAGATGAGGAAGGCCTTGCCGCGCAGGTCGGATTCCGGCACCGGCCCCCAGAAACGGCTGTCGGAGCTGTTGTCGCGGTTGTCGCCCATCGCGAAGTAGTAACCCTTGGGCACTACCCAGGTGCCTTCGGTCTGCGGGGCGCGCATGAACGGCGGCAGGATGATGATCCGGTGGCTGGCGCCGCCGATCTTCTCGGTGCGCTCGATGCCGCCGGCCTGGGCGGTCCTGACGCTCTCCGCGTCGGTGTCGGTGATCGGGCCCAGGTAACTCTGCGGCAGCGGCTTGCCGTTCACGAACACCTGCTCGTCATGCACGCTGATGGTGTCGCCCGGCAGGCCGATGATGCGCTTGATGTAATCCTCTTTCGGGTTCGGCGGGTACTTGAAGACCGCAATGTCGCCGCGGTGCGGCTCGCCGATGTCGACGACCTTGGTATCGGTGACCGGCAGGCGCAGGCCATAGGCGAACTTGTTCACCAGCACGAAATCGCCGACCAGCAGGGTCGGCATCATGGAACCCGACGGAATCCGGAACGGTTCGATCAGGAAGGTGCGGAACAGCAGCACCGCGAGGATCACCGGGAAGAACGAGCGGGCGTAATCCACCAGCATCGGCTCGACCGGTCGCTTGCCCTCGGCGACCGCGCGCTCGATGCGGCGCCCGCGGAATCCCAGCCAGTCGACCAGCCAGATCAGCGCGAAGGCGCCGGTCATCAGCACCAGCGCCAGCGCGAAGTCGGAAGTGGCGTACCAGAAGTACAGGCTCACGCCGACCACGGCGACCAGCAGGATCATTCCCCAGGTATCTTTGTTCATCCGGTTTCCTTTGTTCACCACGCCGGCAGTGCCGGATGTTCTTGCCGTCATCCCGGCGCACGCCGGGATCCAGTGACTCTGATTCTGCCGTCATTCCCGCGCCAAAAACAAAGCCACTGGATTCCGGGTCCGTTGCTTGCTTCGAGTCCCGAATCCAGCTTTCCATGAAAGCGCTGGATCCCGGCTCAGCGCACATCCCTGTGCTGGCCGGGATGACGACATCCTGCCGTCACTTGTCCGTCCGCAACACCGCGAGGAACGCCTCCTGCGGAATCTCCACGCGGCCCACCTGCTTCATCCGCTTCTTGCCTTCCTTCTGCTTCTCCAGCAACTTGCGCTTGCGCGTCACGTCGCCGCCATAGCACTTGGCCAGCACGTTCTTGCGCAACGCCTTCACCGTCGAGCGCGCGATGATCTGCGCGCCGATGGCGGCCTGGATCGCGACGTCGAACATCTGCCGCGGGATCAGCTCGCGCATGCGCTCGACCAGCTCGCGACCGCGGCGCTCGGCCTGCGTACGGTGCACGATCAGCGAAAGCGCGTCCACCTTGTCGCCATTGATCAGCACGTCCACGCGCACGAACGGGCCCGGCTCGAAGCGCTGGAAGTGGTAATCCATCGAGGCGTAGCCGCGCGACACGGATTTGAGGCGGTCGAAGAAATCCAGCACCACTTCCGCCAGCGGCAGCTCGTAACTGATCCGCACCTGGCTGGCCATGTACTGGATCGAGCGCTGCACGCCGCGCTTCTCCTCGCACAGCGTGATCACGTTGCCGACGTAATCGGGCGGCGTGAGGATGTCCGCCACGATGATCGGCTCGCGGATCTCGGCGACCATCGGCGTGCCAGGCAGCTTGGCCGGGTTGTCCAGCAGCAGGATCGAACCGTCACTCTTCAGCACCTCGTACACCACGGTCGGCGCGGTGGTGACGAGGTCGAGATCGTATTCGCGCTCCAGCCGCTCCTGCACGATCTCCATGTGCAGCATGCCGAGGAATCCGCAGCGGAAGCCGAAGCCCATCGCTTCCGAAGACTCCGGCTCGAAGAACAGCGAGGCATCGTTGAGGCGCAGCTTGTCAAGCGCCTCGCGCAGCGCCGGATAGTCGTCGGCCAGCACCGGGAACAGTCCGGCGAACACGCGCGGCTGCATCTGCTGGAAGCCCGGCAGCGGCTTCGACGCGGGATCGTTCGCCAGCGTGAGCGTGTCGCCCACCGGCGCGCCGTGCACGTCCTTGATGGATGCGCAGACGAACCCGACCTCGCCCGCGCCGAGCTTGTCGCGCTTCATGCGCTTGGGCGTGAACACGCCCACTTCCAGCACCTCGTGCGCGCGGCCGGTGGACATCACCAGCAGCTTGTCGCGGGGCTTGATCTCGCCCTGCATCACGCGCACCAGCGAAACCACGCCGAGGTAATTGTCGAACCAGGAATCGATGATCAGCGCCTGCAGTTTGTCGGTATCGCGCGGCTTCGGCGGAGGAATGCGCGCGACGATCGCCTCCAGCACTTCCGCCACGTTCTCGCCCGTCTTGGCGCTGATCGCGATCGCATCATCGGCGTGGATGCCGATCACCGCCTCGATTTCCTCCTTCACCTTCGGGACGTCGGCGGTGGGCAGGTCGATCTTGTTGAGCACCGGGACCACTTCCAGACCCATCTCCACGGCCGTGTAGCAGTTGGCGACCGACTGCGCCTCCACGCCCTGCGCCGCGTCCACCACGAGCAGCGCGCCCTCGCAAGCGGCGAGCGAACGCGAAACTTCGTAGGAGAAATCCACGTGCCCGGGTGTATCGATGAAATTCAACTGATAGGTCTTGCCGTCGCGCGCGGTGTACGGCAGCGACACCGACTGCGCCTTGATGGTGATGCCGCGCTCGCGCTCGATCGGGTTGTTGTCCAGCACCTGCGCTTCCATCTCGCGCTCGGTCAGGCCGCCGCAGATCTGGATGATGCGGTCGGCGAGCGTGGACTTGCCGTGGTCCACGTGGGCGATGATGGAGAAATTGCGGATGAGCTGCATGAAGGCGTCTGGCACCGCACCGCCGCGCGGTGCAAACGCGGGATTATCGCATGAGCGGCGAGAGGCCAGGGGTGAGTAGCGAGGGCGCTCCGCTTGGGCGGCTTTTGCAAGCCCAAGCGCAATCTTGCGCCCTCACTGCTCGCCACTCGTCCCTGATCACTATTTCTTCGGAACCGTGATGGCCACGAAGCGGCTTGCGCCGTCACGGGACACCAGCAGCAGCACGGTATCGCCGGGTTTCACCTTGGCGGTCGCAGACTTGAACTGCGCCACGCTGTCGATCGCCTGGCTGCCCACCCGCAGGATCACGTCGCCCGGTTGCAGGCCGGCCTGTTCGGCTGCGCCGGTCACGTCGCTGATCACCACGCCGCCTTTCTCCTTCAGCCCGAGCTGCTGGCGCATGGGCGGCGTGATCGTCTGCACCGCGAGCCCCAGCGACCCGCCGGCGCGCTCCGGCGTTCCCGCGGAAGCCACGCCGTTGCGCGGCAGTTCGCCGACCTTGACCTTGACGTTCATCAACTTGCCGTCACGGGAAATCTGCAGCGCGGCTTCCGAACCGGGCGTGGTGGCGCCGACCATCGGCGGCAGGTCCGACGCGGTATCCACCGGATGGCCGTCGTAGGCGAGGATCACGTCGCCCACCTGGATGCCGGCCTTCTCCGCGCCGCTGCCAGGCGTGACGCTCGCCACCAGCGCGCCACGCGGGCTGGAGAGTTTCAGATTCTGCGCCTTGGCGATTTCGGCGGTGACATCCTGGATCTGCACGCCGATCATGCCGCGGGTTACGTAGCCCTTGGTCTTGAGCTGCTGCACCGCGTTCATTGCGATGTCGATCGGGATCGAGAACGAGATGCCCTGGTAACCGCCGGTGCTGGAGAAGATCTGCGAGTTGATGCCGACCACCTGCCCGTCCAGGTTGAAGAGCGGACCGCCGGAGTTGCCGCGATTGATCGGCACGTCGGTCTGGATGAACGGCACATATTGCTGGTCGGCGGCGCCGAAGGTGCGCCCGATCGCACTGACGACGCCCTGCGTCACCGAATGGTCGAAGCCGAACGGCGAGCCGATCGCGACCACCCACTGGCCCGGTTTCAGCGTATGCGAATCGCCGATGGTCACCACCGGCAGATCCTTGGCATTCACCTTCAGCAGCGCGATGTCGTACTGCGGATCTGTACCGACCACTTTCGCGGTCAGCTCGCGCCGGTCGGACAGGCGCACGGTCACGGTGTCGGCGTTCGCGACGACGTGGTTGTTGGTGAGGATGTAACCATCGGCCGAGATGATGAACCCCGAACCGAGCGATTCGGCGCCATTGTCGGGACCCTGCGGGGGAACGGGGACGCCGAAGAACTTGCGGAAGATGTCCGGCATCTGCTGGTCATCGGGAAGACCGGTATCCGGCCCGCCGCTCAACTCGCTGGCGTGGTCGTAATGCGCACGCACGTTCACCACGGCCGGACCGTACTTCTGCACGATGCTGGTGAAATCGGGAAGCTGGGACGTGGCGGCCAGCGTGGCCGTCGAGAACAGCAGCAGGACGAAAACGGCAAACGTCTGCCTTGCTCGTTGCAGCATGACGGGACTCCTCGTTGATTGAAACCTTCGGCGCAACATCGCCCAGCATGGGGCGCGCGCCGTCAGCGAGCGGTGTAGGCGCGCCCGCTTGAAATCGAATGCAGGACCGCGCACGAAAGGCCATCGACCTCCTGGCCACGGAACTTTCGGCCATGGGTGGCGCCACTCGGCGCCCGGTCGCGCGCAGGCGCGCTCCTGCAAAGCATTCAGTGCTGTTGGGGTTGTGCGGCGCCGCGGTCCGGCACCAGCAGGATCATGTACGGCAAGGTGCCGACGGTTCCGGGTTCGTTCGTCAGCACCGAAGCGCCGGCATCCGGCGCATACGCGGCCTGTTGCAGGTAGCCCGGCTGCAGCAGCCCGCCGCCGAACGCCGCGTTCGCGGCCGCCGGACGCGCCGCCAGGAACATCGGCTGCCGGCCGTTGAGCCACGGCGGCAGTGCGGTTTCATGTTTCGCGGAGACCGACGCCGCGGCGATCACGCCCGCGTGCGCCGCTGCACCCGTCGCGCGTTCCGGCGCGGACGCAAGGATGGTGTCGGTGGAAGTCGCCTGGGGGACCGAAAGGATCAACGCCGCGGCCGCGACGCTGGCGGCGATCGCGCCGCCACCGATGTACCGCGCCCAATGGCGGCGCGTTTGCGGACGCGCCTGCACGGCCTGCAGCACGCGCGCGGAAAAGACTTCCTCATCATTCGATCCGGCACCCGCAAGGCGCACGGGATCGGCATGCACCGCATTGCGCTCGCCATTGAGGCAGGCACGGATCAGGTGCCAGCGCGACCAGGTACGCGCCAGTTCCGGGTCGTGCTCCATCCTGCGCAGCAGGAAGCGCGCAGGCTCCGCACCAAGCTCGCCGTCCATCAGGGCGGACAACTCATCAAGGCTGGTCGGATCCATGGTCATCGTTCCTTATCTTCTTCCGCCGAGAGCAGCGGACGCAACTGAATGTCTATGGCTTCGCGCGCGCGGAAGATCCGCGAGCGTACCGTGCCGATCGGGCAACCCATCCTTTCGGCGATCTCCTCGTAGGACAGGCCATCCACCTCGCGGAGCGTGATCGCCATGCGCAGTTCCTCCGGCAGTGCTTCGACCGTCTCGAACACGGTTCGTTCAATTTCCCGGCGAGCCATTTCGTGCTCGGGCGTGGCCTCGTCGCGCAGCCGCGCGCCGGCATCGATCTGCACGGCGGTATCCGCATCCAGGTCGTCGGCCGGCGGGCGGCGACCCTGGGCGACCAGATGGTTCTTGGCGGTGTTCACGGCGATCTTGTACATCCACGTGTAGAACGCGCTCTCGCCACGGAATGCGGGCAGCGCGCGCCACGCGCGCACGAACGCTTCCTGCGCCACGTCCTCGCATTCGCTCCAGTCGTGCACGTAGCGGGAGATCAGCCCGAGGATCTTGTGCCGGTACTTGCGCACCAGCAGATCGAACGCCCGGACATCACCTCTGCGCACGCGCTCGACGAGCGCACGATCCGTCTCGACTTCGCCCATCCGGGCCGTACTCCTCCGGCGCCGAATGTCGCGCCTGCCTGTGACCGCGCTCTTCGCGCAAAGTTCACAAGTTTGGGGCGGCGGGGGGCGCGGTCAAGTCAGGGCCTCCAGCTCGGCGAGCAGGTCGGTGGGGTCGCCGGCGGCGGCAAAGGCGCGCTCGCGTTCAGCCAGCATGTTGTCGAACGAGACCTGCGACAGCGGCCGGCAGAACAGGTAGCCCTGCAGCTCGTCGCAACCGAGCTCGCGCAGGAAGGCGTGGTGCTGCTCGGTTTCCACGCCTTCGGCGACCACCTTGCGGCCCAGCGTATGCGCCATCTCCAGCGTCGCGCGTACGATGGCCTCGTCACCGGGATCCACCCCGATGTTGCGCACGAAACTCTGGTCGACCTTGATGCGGTCCGCCGGAAACCGCTTGATGTAATCCAGCGATGATTGCCCGGTGCCGAAATCGTCGATCGAGATTCCGCAACCCAGGCCGCGCAAGGCGAAGAGCGTCTCCAGCAGGTTCGGCACCGATTTCATGCTGATGCTTTCGGTGACTTCCAGGTCCAGCAGTTTGGGATTGAGCCCGCTTTCGGCGCATGCCGCGCGCACCAGGTCCACGAGGTTGGGCTGCATCAGCTGCAACGCGGAAAGATTGACACCCACCCTCAGCGGCAATTTGTACTGCTTCTGCCAGCGCGCGCAATCGGCGCAGGCGCGGCGCAGCACCCACTCGCCGATCGGGATGATCAGCCCGGTTTCCTCGGCGATCGGAATGAAAAAGGCCGGGCTGATCATCCCGAGTTCCGGATGCTCCCAGCGCACCAGCGCTTCCATGCCGATGATGTCCTCGCTCGCGGCGTCGATCTGCGGCTGGTAGTACACGCGCAGTTCGCCGTTGCGCTCCGCGGCCCGCAATTTCGATTCCAGTTCGATGCGCTGCTGGTGCTGCTCTTCCGGCACCGCGACA
Source organism: Rhodanobacteraceae bacterium (assembly GCA_035694895.1). GTDB lineage: Bacteria > Pseudomonadota > Gammaproteobacteria > Xanthomonadales > Rhodanobacteraceae > 66-474. The sequence goes on from DASSFA010000140.1 coordinate 9,980, forward strand.
TAAGCCTGGTAATTGTTCCGGCCCATGCCCTTCGCGTTGTACATCGCCACGTCCGCGTGCTTGACCAGTTGCTCCGCCTCCCCCGCATCATCCGGGTAGAAGCTGATGCCGATGGAAGCGGTGATGTGCAGTTCGGAGCCGTCCTCGAGCGTCAGCGGCGCCTCCATGGCGCGCACCAGTTTCTCGGCGATGCGCAGTACGTCGTCGCGAAGCACGATGTGGCGCAGGATCACGGTGAACTCGTCGCCCGCATAGCGCGCCACCGTGTCGGAACCGCGCACCGCCGCGCGCAGCTTTCGCGCCACCGCGACCAGCACCTGGTCGCCCACGCCGTGGCCGAGCGAATCGTTGATGTTCTTGAAGCGGTCCAGGTCGACGAACAGCATGGCGAACATCTCGCCCGAACGATGCGCTTCCTGCAGCACGGTTTCCAGGCGATCGTTGAACAACAGCCGGTTCGGCAGCCCGGTCAGCGCGTCCAGCAGCCCGGTCGCCCTGCCCTGCGCGTGCGATTCGCGCAACTCCAGCGTGGCGGCGAACTGCGCCGCGCCGATCTCGAGCGCGTGACGGCTCAATTCCGGATCGAACGGCGGCGGCTTGCGCGCGGCGCACAGCAGGACACCCAACACGTTGCGATGGCCATCGCGCAACGGCAGCGCCGCGTAGCAGGCGAAGCCGAGCGCACTCAGCCAGGCGTCGCTGTCGGCGAATTTCTGCGCCTCGCCCAGCGAAACCACGGACTCGCCGCCCAATGCCAGCTGCACGGCCGGCTGCGCCAGCGGGTCGGGCATCTCGCGGGGGGGCGGCAACCTGTCGGCGCGCGCGAGTATCTCCAGCAAGCCCGCCTCCTCGCCGGTGCGGCGCGCGGCCACGCCGACGAAATCGAGATGCAGCGCGTCGGCGAATTGCTGCACGCGCCGTGCGAGCGCGCCATCGCCTTCCTCATTGGCGCCGATCTTGGCGAGCGCGGCGAGCAGCGCCCGGCCATCGCGGGCCGCGCCGGCATCGCGGATCGTGCTGAAGTGCACCAGCTCCTCGCCTCGCACGACCAGCCGCGTCAATACTTCCACCGGATAACGGCTGCCATCCGCGCGCAGCTTCTCGCACAGCAGGCGCGCCTGCCCGTCGTGCTCGAGTTGCTGCCGCCAGGCCTGCATCGCGTTCGCCTCGACGGCGAACAGCTTTTCGAATGCGCGCCCGCGCGCCTGCTTCGCGCCCGTGCCGCTGGCCTGCTCGAAAGCCGGATTGACCTCCAGAATGCTTCCGTCGCGCGGATCCGAGATCACCAGTTCCTCGGCGCTGCCATCGAACACGAACCGGTAGTCCTCCTCGCCGGTCCGCATCGTGAGCGGCTGGCTGGCGCGGGCGAATACCGCCTGGGCGCGCGCCCGCGCCTCGACCGGATCCACCGGCGAGCGCAGCCACTCGACCACGCCGGGTGGAAGCTGTCGCAAGTTCAGGCCACTCTCTTCCTCTTCCAGGCGGCCGCCTCCGAGCAGGCCGATCACCGGCACGCCGGACAGTTCGTTCGTGAAAGCCGCGGATTCAGCCGCGGCAGTGCCGAAGTCGAGAACCGCGAGGCTCGGCTGCTCACCCTGCGCGAGCAGCACGCGCGCATGTTCCGTATCGCGGGCACTGATGATCTTGCCGTAGCCCTGCCCGTCGAGCGCGTCGAACAAGGAGCGGCGATCCTCCCGACGCGAGGCGACGATCAACACGCCTTGCGCATTCGTGCTCATGCCCGCACCCAGCGACCGTCGCGCAGGCGTGGCCGCGCGTTTGCGCCATCGTTCCAGCCCAGCTCGCAGCATTCGACCATCGGCGGCAGTGTTGTCGCCGGATCCATCAACACGATCCGACGCACGCGGTCGCCGCCCAGTTTCGCGACTTGCCGCAACAGGGGAATCATCTTGGCGTCGAACGGCTGCGGGTAGCCGCTGAAGAAATAGATGCCGAAGTGGACGCTCTGGGCGACATAGCGCAGGGCGTCGATGAACCGCCGGCTGCCCGGTACCGGCAACTGGCCCTCGCGCACGCTGCGCAGGCCCTCGCCGTCGCTCCAGACATACAGCGCCTGCCCCGTGCGGATCGAATGCAGGCGCAACTGCTCGTGCAGCCGCTCGCTTTCTCCGCAAGGCAGCAAAACCAGGCTGTGCTCCGCGCCTATGATGCGGTTGAGCAGGACGCTGGTGGCCGCTGGATCCGGCTTGGGCATGCCGTGCATTCCTTACGAGCGTTTGACCCGCGCGCGGGCCAGCCGGGATGATAGCGGGGACCGAATGGGACGATTCCCGATGGAAATCACAATGTGCCCGCTGTTGGCGAGAAGTGCAGACATGGCTGTCTGCTTTCATGCGCAGGGAGGCGCATAAACCATGTTCGAGGGCCTGCGGTTCAGCCACTGGCAAGCCAGCATCGAACCGGACGGCCTGGTGGTGCTGGCGATGGATCGCGCGGGCAGCAAGGTCAATGCCTTGTCGCGCAATCTGCTGGACGAGCTCGATGCGATCGTGGAGCGCATCGCGATCGAGCGCCCGCGCGGAGTTGTGATCCACTCCGCAAAAGCGGCCGGCTTCGCGGTC
>DASSFA010000141.1:0-3068 GCA_035694895.1 Rhodanobacteraceae bacterium
TCGGCCAGAGCGGCGGGCTGGGCTGGCTGGACGGCGGCGCGGATCGCAACCGAGACTGGACCAGTGATGCGACGCTGTATGCCGGCTGGCTGGACGGCGCATGGTATGCGCAGGGGCATCTCGCCACCGGCCGCTATCGGCAGGACATCCGCCGCTATCTGCAGCTGGGCGATTTCATGTTGCCTGCCGGTACCGAATACCGCGGCGGCTATCTCGACAGCCATGCCGAAAGCGGCGTGCATCTGCACCTCGGCACGCTCCGCATCACGCCCTATGCGGAGCTGGATTACGCCACCTTGCATCGCGACGCTTTCGCGGAAACCGGCGGTGCCGGATTCGGGCTGGAATCCGGGCCGCAGGACCTGTCGCGCTGGCAGGGAGGCCTGGGGCTGCGCACGGAAGGGGATTGGTCGCTGTCCGGCGGTCGCCGGTTGAGCCTCAGCGCCTACGCGCAATGGCAGCGCGCGTGGTCGCTGCGCGGCGGCGACTTCGAGGCCAGCTTCACCGGCCTCGACCAGTGGCTGCCGCTGGCGGGCATCGGCCTGTCGCGTTACGAGGCGGAGTTCGGCGGCACGGCGGTGTTGCGCCTGACGCAGGACACCTGGCTGCGTGCGGATGCGCAGTTGCTCGATGCGCAATACGGCCGCGATCGCGAACTGTCGTTGCAGTGGGGGACGGCGTTCTGAGGACGCGTCTTGCTACAGCTTCAATTCGCCGTGGCGGATGGGTTCGCGCGAGGGTTCGGGCAGGCCGAAGGCTTCGGCCACAAGGATGGCCTGCATTTGTTCGAACGCACCCTTGGTGGGATCGCCGGGCGGTTCCCAAACGTGTGGGCCGACCGCTTGCGCAGGTGCAGCCGCGATGGCTTCTTCAGCCGTTTGGAGCAGCCAGGCGCAAGAGTGTGTCGAGGTCGTTTTCACGATCGAAGAGCCGGAAGTAATCGCGCAGGCGTTGCAGGTCGAGTTTATCCCAGTTTGCCTTGATCAATTCCTGAATGTCGGCCAGGTCTTTCAGGCGGCGCGGGTTGCCGTGAAAGGCCTGGATTTTCAACCCGATCAGATCTTCGGTTTGGATGACCGGAATGGACTGGCCTCCGAACGACACCGCTTCAGCGCGCGCCAGCATGCCCAAGCTGATTTCCCGTCGCGCATGCTGGAAATCCACGCGCGTCAATCCATCCATATACGAGCTGAACTCTGCGTCCTCGGAAACTATCTCCAGCTTGCGCTCTCGCATCATTTCACGGAGCCGTTCAATGGCGTCCATGTGCAGCAACATGTCAATGTCCATGGTGCCGCGAGGATATCCGCGCGGCCCCAGAGCCAGACCGCCGATGAGAGCGTAACGGATGCCGGCGTCATCCAGCATCGAAGCGATCTTGCGCAGTTTTTCGATGACTTGCGGCTGCTGATCCACCGGATTCGCCTTCAGGCGTTGCCGTGGAACAGCTCGCGGCCGATCAGCATCTGCCGGATCTCGTTGGTGCCGGCGCCGATCTCGTAGAGCTTGGCGTCGCGCAGGATGCGGCCGGTCGGGAATTCGTTGATGTAGCCGTTGCCGCCCAGCGCCTGGATCGCTTCCAGCGCGACCTTCACCGCACTGGTGGACGCGTTCAACAGGCATGAGGCTGGATCGATGCGCGACTTGACGCCCTGGTCGAACTGGCTCGCCACGGTGTAGGCAAACGCGCGCGAGGCCTGCAGCGCGGTGTACATGTCGGCGACCTTTGCCTGCATGATCTCGAAGGTGCCGATCGGCGCATTGAACTGCTTGCGTTCGCGCACGTAGGGCAGCGTGACGTCCAGCGCCGCCTGCATCAACCCGATCGGACCGCCCGAGAGCACCAGCCGCTCGGTGTCCAGGCCGCTCATCAGCACGCGCACGCCTTCGTCGATTTCGCCGATGCGGTTCTCGTCGGGGATCTCGCAGTTGTCGAACACCAGTTCGCAGGTGTTGGAGCCGCGCATCCCGAGCTTGTCGAGCTTCTGCGCGGTCGAGAAACCCTTCATGCCTTTCTCGACCACGAAGGCGGTCATGCAGCGGCTGCCGGCGGCGCGCGGCGCGGTGCGCATGTACACCAGCACCACGTCCGCATCCGGGCCGTTGGTGATCCACATCTTCGAGCCGTTGGCGATCCAGCGGTCGCCTTTCCGCTCGGCGCGGCAGGCCATCGAGCCGACCACGTCCGAGCCCGCGCCCGGTTCGCTCATCGCCAGCGCGCCGACGAATTCGCCCGAGCAGAGTTTCGGAATGTACTTCCGCCGCTGCGCGTCGTTGCCGTTGTGGAAGATGTTGTTGACGCACAGGTTGGAATGCGCGCCGTAGGACAAGCCCACCGAACCCGATGCGCGCGAAATTTCCTCCATCGCGATCACGTGGGCGAGGTAGCCCAGGCCCGAGCCGCCGAAATCCGGCGACACCGTGATGCCGAGCAGGCCCAGTTCGCCGAGCTTGCGCCAGAGATCGGAAGGGAACGCGTTCTCGCGATCGATCAGGTCCGCGCGCGGCGCGATTTCCTTCTCCGCGAAGGCGTGCACGCTTTCGCGGAGGAGGTCGAGTTCTTCGCCGAGCTTGAATGCGCGCATGAGGAGGGGCTAGGGACGAGTGGTGAGGGCGAGCGATGAGAGTATCCCGCAAGTGTCGGCGTCGCGCAGATGCGGTGCCGGTGCACCCTCGCTACTCATCCCTCGTCCCTGCTCCATTATTGTCCCCGCATCCGGCCCAGGAACCGCGCGCCATCGCTGCCCATCGTCGGCAGCTTGATCTTGCCAATCGCGTTGATGCGCTCCTCGGCCATGCGGTCGGCGGCCTTGTAGGTGCTGATGCCGTCGCGTTCGGCGATCTGGAAGATGCGGCCGACGTTGTAGTAGATCGTGCGCATCATGCGCATCGCACGCTCGCGGTTGTAGCCGTCGATCTCGAGCGAAACGTTCATCACGCCGCCGGCGTTCACCGCGTAATCCGGCGCGTACAGCATGCCGCGGCGGGTGACCTCGTCGCCGATCTCGTCGGTGGCGAGCTGGTTGTTGGCGGCGCCGCAGATGATCTTGCACTTCAGGCGCGGCAGC
>DASSFA010000142.1:0-19680 GCA_035694895.1 Rhodanobacteraceae bacterium
GCCTACCGCGTGCATCACGGCTTCGCGCACGAGGACGTGTTCCTCTCCGCCGGCGTGCAGTTGATGGTGCGCTCGGACGTCGGCGCCTCCGGCGTGCTGTTCACGCTGGACACCGAATCGGGTTTCCGCGACGTGGTGTTCATCACCGGCTCGTACGGCCTCGGCGAAATGGTCGTGCAGGGCGCGGTGAATCCGGACGAATTCTACGTCTACAAGCCGACGCTGCGCGCGGGCAGGCCGGCGATCCTGCGCCGCGCGCTCGGCGCCAAGCAGCAGCGCATGGTGTATTCGGACAAGCCCGGCGAGCGCGTGCGCGTCGAGGAAACGCCGGCGGATCTGCGCACTCGTTTCTGCATCAGCGACGAGGACGTGCAGTCGCTGGCGAAGCAGGCGCTGACCATCGAGGAGCACTACAAGCGCCCGATGGACATCGAATGGGCGAAGGACGGCAAGACCGGCAAGCTCTACATCGTGCAGGCGCGCCCGGAGACGGTGAAGTCGCGCAGCAAGGCGACGACGCTGGAGCGCTACGCGCTGCAGGAACGCGGCAAGGTGCTGTGCGAGGGGCGCGCGATCGGCCAGAAGATCGGCGCCGGCCGGGCACGCGTGATCCGCTCGCTCGACCAGATGAACACATTCAAGGAAGGCGACGTGCTGGTCGCGGACATGACCGATCCCGACTGGGAGCCGATCATGAAGCGCGCCGCGGCGATCGTTACCAATCGCGGCGGCCGGACCTGCCATGCCGCGATCATCGCGCGTGAGCTGGGCGTGCCGGCCGTGGTCGGGACCGGCTGCGCGCTCACCGACATCCCGGACGGCCACGAAGTCACCGTGTCCTGCGCCGAGGGCGACACCGGCTACATCTACGAAGGGAAACTCAAGTTCGACAAGACCAGCGCGGACCTCGGCGACATGCCGCCGGCCCCGCTGAAGATCATGATGAACGTCGCCAACCCGGAGCGCGCGTTCGACTTCGGCCAGTTGCCGAACGCCGGCATCGGCCTGGCGCGGTTGGAGATGATCATCGCCAGCCACATCGGCGTGCATCCGAACGCGCTGCTGGAATACGACAAGCAGGATGCGGAGACGAAGAAGAAGATCGACGAGCGCATCGCCGGCTACGCCGATCCTGTGTCGTTCTACGTGGATCGCCTCGCAGAGGGCATCGCCACGATCGCGGCATCGGTCAATCCCAAGCCGGTGATCGTGCGCCTCTCCGACTTCAAGTCCAACGAATACGCCAACCTTCTCGGCGGCAACAGGTACGAGCCGCACGAAGAGAACCCGATGCTCGGCTTCCGCGGCGCCTCCCGCTACGTGGACGATAGTTTCTCGGCCGCGTTCGGCCTCGAATGCAAGGCGGTGAAGAAAGTGCGCGAGGTGATGGGCCTGGACAACGTCTGGGTGATGATCCCGTTCGTGCGCACGCTCGAGGAAGGCCGCAAGGTGGTCGAGGTGCTGCGCGCCAACGGCCTGGTGCAGGGCGCCAGCATGAATGGCGAGCATCCGCTGAAGATCATCATGATGTGCGAGCTCCCCTCCAACGCGCTGCTCGCCGACGAGTTCCTGGAGATCTTCGACGGTTTCTCGATCGGCTCCAACGACCTCACCCAGCTCACCCTGGGCCTGGATCGCGACTCGGGCGTGATCGCGCATCTTTTCGACGAGCGCAACGCCGCGGTGAAGAAGCTGCTCGCGATGGCGATCAAGACCGCTCGCGGCAAAGGCAAATACGTCGGGATCTGCGGCCAGGGTCCGAGCGATCACCCGGACCTCGCCGAATGGCTGATGGACCAGGGCATCGAATCCGTCTCGCTCAATCCCGACACCGTGGTGGACACCTGGCTGCGGCTGGCGAAGAAAAAGGCCGCATGAACCAGGCACGCGCCCGGCCCCCCGCGGCGCGCGTGCTCGGCGCAATCGCGCTGCTCGGCGTTGCCACCTTCGCGGTGGTCTGCACGGCCGTGCAATTCCTGCGCAGCGACTACAACTGGATCGGGATGCCCCTCAGCTTCTATGTGATCGGGCCCTACGGCGGCATGGTGCAGGCCAGCTATTTCGCGCTCGCACCAGGGCTCGCCGCGCTCGGCGCCGGCTGGTATCTCGCGCTCGAACGCCGGGCCCGCAGCAGCGCGCCGCTGCTGCTGTTTGTCGTCTCGGGCGTGGCGCTGGGCGTGACCGCCATCAAGACCACCGACATTCCAGGTGGGTCGCACACCTTGCACGGGCTCATGCATGTGGTCGCGGCGGCCACGACGTTCCTGTGCGTCACGGTCGCGATGCTGCTGCAATCGTGGCGGCTGCGCGGGGACCCGCGCTGGCGCGCGCGCTTCCGCTCCGCGTTCGTGCTCGCGTGCATCGCGTTCGTGGCGTTGTGGGCGGAGGCGCTGATCAAGCCGGTCCCGCGCGGACTCGGCGAGAAGATCGTGATCGTGCTGATCCTGCTGTGGCTATGGCGAGCCGCATGGTGGCTGGTGCGCGGATCGCGCCCGGCGGACATCGCGCCTGCCCGCGGTTGACGGCGCACCGCCACCCGCCTGCTTTTACTTGAGCGCCGACAACGCCGCGCCGAAATTGATGTGGAACGGCTGCCCGTCCAGCACCAGCGCGGGGACGGACTTGACGCCGGCCGCCTCCGCCTCGCGGATGCGGTGCATGTCCTTGCCGAGGTGCACCATTTCCACATCGAACCGCACGGGGTCGAGCGCCTGCGCGACGCTGTGCTCGGCGGCCACGCATACCGGGCAGCCGGCGTGATAGAACACTGCTTTCTGTGACATGGTTGGACTCCATGGATGGCAAAAACGCGTGACGTTTGCGTGCGTCACGCGCATCATTCTGCGCAGCCGTTCGCGCCCGCCAAGCGGGCACGAATCGGTGGGGCGGTTACCAAATGGTGCAAGTCATGGAACGCGTGGCGAAAAAAAATTCGCGCGGCAATCCGATCACCGCGCTGCTGGAAGACGTACTCGGCTGCAAATGGTCCTGGCGCATCCTGCGCGAGGTGCGCGCCGGCGTGACGCGGCCGGGCCAGCTCGAGCGCCACATCGAAGGCATCTCCACCAAGGTGCTGAACGAGCGCCTGCGCAAGCTGCAGCGCCACGGCGTGTTGCGCAAGATCGAATATCCGGAGATCCCGCCGCGCGTGGAGTACCACTACACGGCGCTGGGCGAACGTTTCTTCTCGGTGCTGCAGGAGATCGAATCCATCGAGGACGAATACACACGCGCGACCGCAAGGTCCGGCCGATGAGCACCGCCTCGCTGCTCTGGGGATTGCTGTTCGGCTCGATCGGCGTCGGCTTCTTCATCTACGGCAAGCGCCAGCGGATGGTCGTGCCGCTCGTGTGCGGGCTGGCCTTGATGGTTTATCCGTACTTCGTCGCAGGTACCGTGCTGCTGCTCCTGATCGGCGCCGCGTTGATGGCGGTGCCGTACTTCCTGCGGTTCTGACGCAAACGTCCGGCGCGGACGGTGGACATGCGCAGAGCGCACGCTACTCGATGCGGACCCCGCCGCGCTCCCGCCCGGCTCCCGCCCGCCCTCTTGAATGCGCGCCTTACGCCCGCTTCATCCGCCGCGCACGCGCGGCGTGTTTCGATACCTGTTCGACGCGCCCCTCGGCAGAGCGGGCGCACCCAGGCCAGCAACATCGCAGGAGCACCCATGGATATCCAGGACATCATGACCCCCAACCCCAAGGCCTGCCCGCGCAACGCATCGTTGTCGCAGATCGCGCAGATCATGCGCGACGAGGACATCGGCGAAGTGCCGGTCGTGGATACCGACGGGCAGAGCAGGAGACTGGTCGGCGTGGTCACCGATCGCGACATCGTGGTGCGCGCGGTAGCCGGCGGTGAAAATCCCTCGCAAGTTACCGCCGAGGATTGCATGACCTCGCCGGCGGTGACGTGCGGCGAGAACGCATCCGTCGAGGAATGCGCACGCATGATGGCCTCGCACCGCATCCGCCGCATGCCGATCGTGGACAGCAAGGGCAACCTTTGCGGCATCGTCGCGCAGGCCGACCTGCAGGCCACCGACGCGCGCTCGCTGAAGGAAGAAGTCGCGAACCGGGTTTCGACGCCGCACTGATCGCGACGACCCTTCACCCGTTCGTCCTGAGCGTAGGCCCATCGGCCAAGATGGGCCGAAGTCGAAGGACATCGGCGTTTCGACTCCGCTCGCTCACGCGAGCTACGCTCAACGCGAACGAGTGTTGACCCACTCGTCAGCTTTGCACCGCCCAGTATGCGCGCTTAAAGTGCGCGCATGGCCGATTCCTTCCCTTCCCTCGACGACATCCGCGTCGCGCGTGAACGCCTGGGCGAGCGCGTGCGCGAGACCCCGGTGTGGGACTGGCGCGGCGATGCGATCGCACACGCTGCAGGCGCAAGCACGCAGGTCTTCCTGAAACTGGAACTGTTCCAGTACACCGGCACCTTCAAGGCGCGCGGCGCGCTGCTCAACGCGATGGCATTGACCGCCGAGGCCAGGCGCCGCGGCGTCACCGCGGTCAGCGCCGGCAACCACGCCATCGCGGTCGCCTTCGCCGCGCGCAGCGTCGGCACCACCGCCAAGGTGGTGATGCCGAAAACCGCCAACCCAGCGCGCGTGGCGCTGTGCCGCGCCTACGGCGGCGAGATCGTGCTGGTGGACGACGTCCACCACGCCTTCCACACGGTCAAGCGCATCGAATCGGAAGAAGGCCGCACCTTCATCCATCCCTTCGAGGGCGAACTCACCGCGCTCGGCACCGCCACGGTCGGCTACGAGCTGTGCCGGCAGATGCCCGACCTCGACGCGGTGATCGTGCCGATCGGCGGCGGCGGCCTGATCGCCGGCATCAGTTGCGCCGTGAAGCAGATGCAACCCAAGTGCAATGTGTACGGCGTGGAACCGGAAGGCGACGACAGCATTCATCGCAGCTTCGAAGCCGGATCGCCGCAGTCCATCGAGAAGGTCAACACGATTGCCGATAGCCTCGGCGCGCCCTACGCCCTGCCCTACAGCTTCGGAATCGCGCGGCGCTTCGTGGACGAACTGGTGCTGATCAAGGACGAGGCGATGCAGCGCGCGATGGGCCTGCTGTTCACCGACATGAAACTCGCGGTGGAACCGGCCGGCGCCTCCGCCACCGCCGCGCTCTGCGGCCCGCTGCGCGAAAAACTCCAGGGCAAGCGCGTCGGCGTGATCGTGTGCGGCGCGAATATCGATCTCGCTACGTTTGCGAAGCAGGCGATTGCGTATGAATCAGCATAGGGCTGACTTCGAGGCGCGCACGCATTTCACAGTTGAAATGAGTGCTCCCGAGTAGCAAGATCAGCAGTAGGGGGAGAGCGCGTTTCTGCAATTACCGCTTGGCCAGTGGATGAGCTATCGCGCAAAGCGCGAACCCTAATTTTGTTCCCATTGCGCAATCTGCGCTTTCGTCGGAAAAAGGGGAAATATTGCCATGGCAACGTCGCTTCCTTACTTGGTCTCATACAAAAATGTGGAGAAGCTCTTCTCCGGGATCGCTGCTGCCAAGATCCCCGAATCCTTCACACAAACTTTTTTAGCTCAAGCACTTGGGCTGAAGAGCTCGAGTGATCGCTCTTTGATTCCGCTGATGCGATCCCTCGGGTTCATAGACAGCTCTGGCAGGCCTACGTCCAGCTACAACTTCTTAAAGAATCCCGCTAAAGCGAAAAGCGCAATTGCTGAGGCGATCAAGAAAGCTTATGCGCCATTATTCGCAGCAAATGAAGCGGCAAACACGTTGTCGGGCGAGCAACTCCGCGGTCTCATCTCGCAGGTTGCGGGAACTGACGAAGAGATGACGAAGCGGATCGCCTACACATTCTCCGCGCTTGTTAAGTGTGGCGACTTCAATGCTCCCGCCGCCGCGCCAGACAACGATATTCAAGATGGTGATTCTGACACGGATGACGACACGCACATCCAGAAAGACAAAAGCCAGAAGACGGGAGCGGGGCTTAGAACCGAGTTTCACTACAATCTTCAGATACACCTTCCCGCAAACGGAACTGAGGAAACATACCTCAATATCTTCAACGCACTTAGGAAGATATTTCAATGAGGCATGATGCGAGAGCAGCACTTTTCGTCATGCTCGGTCAAACCGCAGAGCGCGCGCTAGAGGAACGAGATGATGTCGCGGGCTCCAGGTCGTTGCGAATTTCAGACGCAATCGACTTGAGCGCCGTTCTTCCCAAAGAGGTCCGCAGTGCGGAACGCGCTGCCGAGGCGTATAAGCTGTTTTTTGTGTTTGAGTCCTATCTTCGAGAGGTTATCGTCGATGTCCTTTCGGAGGATGGGACCAATGCAAATTGGTGGGAGAAGTTGCCTCCCGATGTAAAGGATGAGATCGCCCGTTTAGAAGAAACCGAAGAGGTTAAAGGTTGGATGGCAATTGGCTCCCGAGATAAATCTCGCTTGATGACATATGCACAGTTGCTGCGTGTCGTTGATCATTGCTGGAAAGATAATTTCAGTGATTTGATTCGCGATAAAGCACTCCTTCAGGAAGCTCGGTTAATTGGGCACCTGCGAAACACAATATGTCATATGACGGAGATATCGAAGGAAGAGATGGATCGTATTCGCCAAACAATTCGTGATTGGTTCCGTGTAGTTGCACCGTGATGCTGGGTTGGATTCGCGAACGGCACTCCTCCGGGTCAGCCCATGACCCGCCTCTGGACCATCATCGGCGTTCGCGACGTTCCACGAAGCTTCGCCTGGTACCAGCGGCTGTTCGGGCAGCCGGCGATGGCGCCGGCGCACGATTACTTCGGGCAGATCCTCGATGCGGACGGCACGGTGCTGCTTTGCCTGCACGCGTGGGGCGAACACGACCACCCTCCCCTTAGCGATCCTGGTGCGGCGACGCCCGGCCACGACTTGCTGCTGTTCTTCCGCGTGGATGATTTCGACGGCGCGCTGCAACGTGCGCGCACGCTAGTGGACGAGCTCGCCGAAGAGCCACACCTCAACCCGAACACGGAGACGATGGAATTCGCGCTGCGCGATCCGGACGGTTACTACGTCATGATCAGCGCGCTCCCGTAGCCCGGATGGAACGAAGTGGAATCCGGGGGGCTTTCTCGCACAACATTCCCGGATTCCGTTGCACTCCATCCGGGCTACATGGATGCGCGATCCGGACGGTTACTACGTCACGATCGCCGCGGAATCATGACGAGAGGACATGACATGCCGTACAAACACCCGATCGCCCCCGACAACACCGCCATACGTACTGTGCTGTGGCGGGCGCTGCACGTGCATCGGTTCCGCCCCGGCGAGCGCCCGCGCGGGCGCCTCCGCGAATTTCTCACATCACCAAATCTTTCCTGAACTTGCCGCGCTGCGCCCTCTTGAGAGGAGGCCGGGAAGCCATACCTGCGCGATCGGTGCAGTCCAGAGTGGCTGCGCCGGCAACATGCAACAACGCAAGACTTGGAGGTGGAAAGCAATGAGCGTGACTCAACTCATTCCCTGGAACCGCAATCGCACTGCCCTGGTCCGCACCGGCAATCGAGACCCGTTCTTCGCGCTCCAGAGGGAAGTCAACCGGCTGTTCGACGACATGTGGAACGGATTCGACCTGCCGCTGCTCCGCACAGGCGCAAACACCGGCATGCTCGACCACGGCTGGCCGCAGATCGATCTGGTCGAACAGGACAAGGAGTTCCTGCTCACCGTGGAGGTGCCGGGCATGGACGAGAAGGACATCGACGTGCAGTTCGCCGATCAGTGCGTGATCCTGCGCGGCGAACGACGCGAAGAGCGCAACGCCGACCAGGCCGGCCATCATTACAGCGAGCGCTATTACGGCCGCTTCGAACGCCGCATCCCGCTCAGCATGGAGGTCGAGCCGGAAAAGGCGAAAGCGGTACTGCGCAACGGCGTGCTGACCGTGACGCTGCCGAAAGCGGCGCAGGTGCAGCCCAGCGGACACCGCATCCCGATCTCGAAGGCTGCGTGATCCGGAAGACAACCGTCTTGCTCATCACCCTCTTCGGGCCGCCGCTTCGGCGGCCTTTTTTTTGCCAACGCGGAAAGCAGCCCTTCCCGCGGAGGCGGGCGTGGCGGCAGGACATCCCATCCGCCGCATCGCGTCTCGCTCACGACCCGGCATTCACGCGCAACATTCACGCGCGACGTGATTGCATACGGGGCCCATTACTGTGGATGCGGCGGTCCGGTCGCGTCCGTTTGGAATGCATGGCGCGATCCGATATTCCACGTCATGGTCGGCCCACCCCGCCGCACGGCGGCCTTCGTGCCACGACCGACCCGGTCGCACGCGCCTGCGGCATCGTCACGCTCGTCGGCGTCGCCATCATCACCGTCATCTCGCTCGTGGCACAGTTTCTTCGTACGGACCTGAACTGGCTGACCGTGCAGTTGAGCTTTTATGCCAAGGGTCCTTACGGCGCGTGGGTGCAGGCGGGCTTCTTCGCGCCGGCGCCCGGCCTGGCCGCACTCGGCATCGGCTGGTACCGCGAACTCGACGGACACGCGCACAACGTGGCGCCGCTCGCGCTGTTCGTCGTCGCCGCGATCGCCTTGTGTTTCACCGCCGCGTATTTCACCGATCCGACGGAACCGCCCACCACCCTGCACGGAAAGATCCACGAGTGGGCGGCGTTCGGAACGTTCGTCTGCGCGACCACCGCGATGCTGGTGCAATCCTGGAGGCTGCGTCTCGATCCGCGCTGGCGCAAACACTTCCTGTCGGCCTTCGTGCTGGCGGTTATCACCGCGATTTATTTCTGGATCTACGCCCTGGTGAAACCGATCCCGCGCGGGCTCGGCGAAAAGGCCGTCATCGCGCTGGTGCTGCTGTGGGTGTGGCGATCGGCATGGTGGCTGGCGCGCGGCCCGGCGGACCGGTGACGCTACACTCCGGCGATCTCCGCGGAGCTGCCGGATTCACGTGAGCGAAAAGCCCTTCGTTTCCCGTCAGACGATCCTGGTCTCCGGCCCACCCGGCTCCGGCAAGAGCATGCTGGCCAGACCGTTGGCCGAAGCGCTCGGCTTCGCGCTGCTTTCCAAGGATGCGATCAAGGAGACGTTATTCGACGCACTCGGCGGTTCCGCGGGCGACGCGGCGCATTCGAAGCGCCTGAGCGACGCGGCCATGGAGGTGCTGTTCGCGCTCGCCGCGCACTGCCCGCGCGTGGTGCTGGATGCGAACTTCAAGCCATGCGAACCACGCCAGCGCGACCGCATCGGCGGGCTCGGCGGCACCATCGTCGAGGTGTATTGCCGCTGCGCGCCTGAAGAGGCCGCGCTCCGTTTCGAGCGACGCGCGGAAACACGCCATCCCGCGCATGCGCTGAAGCGGCTCACGCCGGAAATGCTGGCGCAATACGACCGGCCGGTCGGGATCGGCACGGTGATCGAAGTCGATACCGGCGCGCCGCCGGATTTCCCTGCCCTGCTGCGACGCGTGCGCGACGCGCTGGCCGTCTGAACGGCTGCTAGCATTCGCGCGCGATGAACGCACAATCTTCCATCAGGACCATCGGCCTGCTCGCCTACGACGACATGCAGGCGCTGGATCTGGCTGGCCCGCTGGACGCGTTCGGCGCCGCCAATGCACTCGCCGGCGGCACGCAGCCTTACCGCCTTTGCATCATCGGCCTGACCACGAACGTCGTGCGCGCGGAGAACGGCCTGGCCATCGTGCCTGCGCACGCGCTGGAGGATGCGCCGCCGCTGGACACGCTGCTGATCCCCGGCGGCGTGGGCGCGCGCAATGGCATCAACCGCGATGCGCGCCTGCTCGCCTGGCTGTGCGAGCGCGCGAAGCACACTCGGCGCATGGTTTCGGTCTGCACCGGCGTGTTCGTGCTGGCGGCGGCGGGCCTGCTCGATGGCCGCCGCGTCACCACGCACTGGCATTACGCGGAAGATCTCGCGCGGTGCCATCCCGCGCTGCGCGTCGAACCGGACCGGCTGTTCCTGCGCGACGGCTGCTTCGCCACCTCGGGCGGACTCACCGCAGGCATGGATCTCGCCCTCGCGCTGATCGAGGAAGACCTCGGCGCGCCTGTCGCGCTCGCGGCAGCGAGGTATCTGGTGATGTACGTGAAGCGGCCCGGCAACCAGGCGCAGTTTTCCGCCCCGCTGGCCGCGCAGGCGCAGGGCAACGGCCGCATGGCCGCCCTGGTGGACTGGTTGCTGGCACATCTGGATGGCGACACCAGCATCGAGCGCATGGCCGAACAGGTGGCGATGAGCGCGCGGCATTTCCGCCGTGTCTTCGCGGAGACGTTCGGCATGACGCCGGCGCGCTTCGTCGAGAAGCTGAGGCTGGAACAGGCCTGCCTGCGATTGACGCAAGGCAAGGCTTCCATCGAACGCGTGGCCGCGGGCGTGGGGTTCAACAGCGCCGATGCGTTCCGCCGCGCATTCCGCGCGCGCTACGGGGCGACGCCGAACGAATACCGGGAGCGTTTTTCCGGCTGATGCGGCCGGATTCGTCGGAATCCTGTCCGGCGCGGTTCCCGGCGAAGCGACAGAATCCTCCGGGACCTCTGCCGGAGAATGCACGTGTTGTCGAAGCAGCTTTGTGCCGCGCTGTTCAAGCTCACTCTCTGCATGGCGGTTTCGGCATCGGCCGGCCAGCCCGCCCGCACGAATGCCAATGCGCCCGCCTATACCGCCGACGGCAAGCTGATCCTGCCGAGAGATTATCGCGAGTGGGTTTACCTCAGTTCCGGTCTCGACATGAGCTACAACCCGAAGGCGCTGGCCTCGCCCGAGCCGATGTTCGACAACACTTTCGCCAGCCCGGAAGCCTGGCGTGCATTCCAGGAAACCGGCACCTGGCCGGACAAGACCATGATCGTGCTGGAGGTACGGGGCTCGGCGGGCAAGGGTTCGATCAACCAGCGCGGGCATTACCAGAGCGGCGGCGTGCAAGGCATCGAGGTGCACGTGAAGGACACCGCGCGCTTCGACGGCGGCTGGGCGTTCTTCAGCTTCGACGGCAGTTCCGCGCCGGCACGTCAGATCCCCGCAGGCGAAGCGTGCTATTCCTGCCACAGCGCCCATGGCGCGGTGGACACCACCTTCGTGCAGTTCTACCCGACCCTGCTTCCGATCGCGAAGCAGCACGGCACACTCAGCGCGGCCTATCTGAAGGACGAGGCCGAGCGGATCAGGGCGAAGGGGAATTGAGGCCGGCGCACTCAGCTTGGAAATCCGGCGCCGGCCTCTTATCATTTGCGGCTGCCCGGAGAGGTGGCAGAGTGGTCGAGGCCCGAGCGCTTGCGCGATGCCGGAAGCATCGCGCGCGAGGGATGAGGAGGAGGCATGGACGCCGACTGGAGTTCGCTCCAGGGACGGATCGCAGCACCGATGTTTCAGTTGCGGAGAGGTGGCAGAGTGGTCGAATGCGCCGGATTCGAAATCCGGTTTACGGTTTTACCGTAACGTGGGTTCGAATCCCACCCTCTCCGCCAGAAACGAAAACGCCCCTCGTGGGCGTTTTTTGTTTCTGGAGAATGGGTGGTGTGAACGAAACCACGGGTTCGACAATTTTGTCGGGAACAAAATTGGACAGCCGAAGGCTGGCCCGAGCGCAGCGAGGGGCGAGGCTCAGGGATGAGCCGAGCAATCCCACCCTCTCCGCCAGAAACGAAAACGCCCCTCGTGGGCGTTTTTTGTTTCTGGGGCGCGGATAAACCGCAGTGCGAATGGCAGCCGCATCCGGATCGCCTGCCGTGATAACTTCCGCAGGCGGAATGCCACGGGAGCCGCGATGATCGAATTCGGACACGCCACGCACGTGGGCCTGCGCCGCGCCCACAACGAGGACACCTACTGGGCCGATGGCTCATTGGGCCTGTGGCTGGTCGCCGACGGCATGGGTGGCCACGAATACGGCGAGGTCGCCAGCGCCGTGGCGCGCGACACGCTGGTGCGCGGAGTCGGCCAGGGCCTTGGCCTCGTGGATGCGATCCGCGGCGCGGACGAGGCGATCATCGCGCTGTCGCAGCGCCGCAAGGAAGCGTTGCCGATGGGCACCACCATCGCCGCCCTTCGCGTGCAACGCGACGACTACGAAGTGGCGTGGGTCGGCGACAGCCGCGTGTATCTGTGGCAAGACGGCACGCTGCAGCAGTTGTCGCAGGATCACTCCTACGTCCAGGAATTGGTGGCCCAGGGCGCGATCAGCGCCGAGCAGGCGCGCAACCATCCGCATCGCAACATGGTGACCCAGGCGCTGGGCATCACCGATCCGCAGGAACTGCACGTGGAAACCCGCTCCGGCAAGCTCGAGCGGGGCATGCAATTCCTGGTCTGCAGCGACGGCCTGACCGAGGAAGTGGACGACCATGCGATCGCGACCGTGCTCGCCCGGCGTGAACTGGCCGCGCAGGAATGCGTGGAGCACCTGGTGCTGGCCGCGCTGGATTCGGGCGGCAGCGACAACATCACCGTGTTGCTGGTAAGGGTCCGCTAGGCGATTTCTTCCACCGCCGCTTCGGGTTCGGATTCGGCCTCCAGCCGGCTCCACAAGCTCCCCGCCTTGCAAGACTTGTCGAGCGCCGCCAAGCGCGCGGCATGCGCAGCCTCAGCGGCAGCATCCGCGCGCAGCACGCGCAAAGCCACCGGCACCGCCGCAGGTCTGGCCAGCGCCACCGAAGCGGCCGGCGCTTCCTGCCCGAAGCCCAATGCGCTCTGGCCCGCGGTCATCGCCAGCCATACTTCCGCCAGCAGGCGCGCGTCCAGCAAGGCGCCATGCAGCTCACGATGGGTATTGTCCACGCCCAGTCGCTTGCACAGCGCATCCAGCGTGTTCTTCTGGCCCGGATATTTCTCGCGCGCCATCGCCAGCGTATCCACCACCGAGGCGTGATCGGAAACGCGGCCGTGCTGCGGGCCGGCCAGCGCCAGTTCCGCATCCAGGAAGCCTACGTCGAATGCCGCGTTGTGGATCAGCAGTTCGGCGTCGCGGATGAATTCCAGCCATTCGTGCACGATCTCGCCAAAGCGCGGCTTGTCCAGCAGGAACTCGTCGCGGATGCCGTGCACCGCGATCGCGCCCGGATCGATCGGCCGCTCGGGATTGACGTAGCGATGGAAGGTGCGCCCGGTTGGCCGCCGCTCGATCAGCTCAACGCAACCGATCTCGATGATGCGATGGCCGCGGCCCGCTTCCAGACCCGTCGTTTCGGTGTCAAGAACAATTTGCCTCACGTCGCCTCCTGGAATCTCTTCGCTTCCGCGCGCGCGGCGCGATCCACGATTTCGTTCTCGACATGACCCGCGTGCCCGCGCACCCAGCGCCACCTTATCCGATGTCGCGCCGCCGCCAGTGCCAACCGTTCCCATAGGTCCTGGTTCTTGACCGGTTTTTTGTCCGCCGTGCGCCAGCCGTTGGCGCGCCAGCGCGGCAGCCATTCCTCGATGCCCTGGCGCAAGTATTGCGAATCGGTGCTGAGTTCCACTTCGCAGGCGCGGGTCAGCGCTTCCAGCGCTGCGATCGCGGCGAACAATTCCATGCGATTGTTGGTGGTCGCACCCTCGCCGCCCGCGAGCAACTTTTCATGCGCGCCGAAGCGCAGCAGCGCCGCCCAGCCGCCCGGGCCGGGGTTGCCGAGGCAGGCGCCATCGGTGAACACCTCGACCACGCTCATCCGGACGATCTCTGCGCGCCCGGCGCCCACGGCACCTGTTCGCGCGCGCTGCGCGTGCGCCTCGACGAAAGCCGCCGGACCACGCCTCCGCTGTCGCGCTTGCGAGCCTTCAGCAGGTACACCGCGCCCGCGGCTTCGGCGCTCCAGCGCGGCAGTCCCTGCATGCCTTTGGAACGCGGCCACGGCGAGCCGCAGCGCCATTGCGTGCGCACCACGAGCCCGTTTGCGCGCAACACGCTCTGCAGGCGATTGGGCGAAACGACACCGAGCGCGTCTTCGCCGCGGCGTTTTCTGCCGGCCAGCCAGGGCCGCCACAATGAGAGCGAATGGAACTCCAGCGTGAGCAGCAGTCCGTGCGAGGCCAGTACCCTCGCCGCTTCGGCAACCAGCTCGCCCATCGGGGCGCCCGCACCGACCAGGTGGCGGATCAGCACCACACTGAAGCTGCCGTCCGAAAAAGGCAGCGCATCCACTTCGGCCTGCAGCGGTCCTTCCAGCTGCCGGCCGTTCGGGGAAAGCTTCAGCACGGTCCAGCGGCCGATACCGGGGAGCTGCGGGATCGGGCCGCACGTCGCATCCAGCAGCAAGGCATGCGTGCCGGTCACTCCGTTCAACAGCGGCGCACATTCAGCCGCCGTCTCGGCCATCAATACGGCGAAAGCGGGGTGAGCCTGCAGTGTGGAAACCGATTTCTGCATCAAGACTTGCAGCCGAATGATCCAGTCCGTTCGAGATCCGGCGAACGCCGGTGACAACGCCCCTCCCGCATTCTCCCCGATTGAGCGGTGAACGTTAACAGGCCGCTAACTTCCCCTGAAAAAACCGCTGTTACATTCGAGCCCATCGCCCAGCGGGCCCGCGAAGGAATTGCATGTTGAGCCTGAGCCCCCTGCCTGCATTGGCCGACAACTATGTCTGGATGCTCGCCGACGCCGCGCGCGGCACGGCACTGGTGGTTGATCCCGGGGACGCGGCTCCGGTGTTCGAGGCCCTGGCGGCGGAAGGCTTGCAGCTCACGGCGATCCTTCTGACCCATCATCATCCCGATCATATCGGCGGCGTCGGAGAATTGCTGGCGCGCCATCCGGACGCAGTCGTGTATGCGCCGGCGGACGAGCGCATCCCGCACGCGCATCACCGGGTCGAGGACGGCGATCATGCAGTGATCGAATCGCCCGCGGCACGCTTCGAAGTCATCGCCGTACCCGGCCACACCCGCACGCACATCGCGTACCACGGCGAAGACCTCCTGTTCTGCGGCGACACGCTCTTCAGCCTCGGCTGCGGACGCTTGTTCGAGGGCACGCCGGCGCAAATGCTGGCATCGCTGGATCGCCTGGCCGCACTCCCGGCCGATACGCGGATCTGCTGCGGACACGAATACACGCTGGCGAACGCCGCGTTCGCGGAGCGGGTGGAGCCGCACAACGACGCCTTGCGCCTGCGCCAGCAGCAAGCGCGCACGCTTCGGGATGCGGGCGAACCCACCGTGCCCTCGTTGCTTGTGGACGAGCGTGCCGCCAATCCGTTCCTGCGCGTGGACGTGATGGAAGCGCCACCCGATCTGCTGCCGCGGTCGGCATGGCAGGCCGATCGCGTCGCGCGATTCGCCGCCCTGCGCGCTGCGAAAGACGGGTTCCGCGCATGAGAAGGGTGAGGCTCGCGCTCGCCGCCTGCGCCATGTGCCTGCTCGCGGCATGCGCCGAGCAACCGGCACGACAGACGCCGCCGCCCGCTCCCATCACCGTTGCGCCGCCACCCATCCCCGCACCGGCGATCACGCCTCCCGCGCCCACACCTGCGCCGCCGCCGGATTCCTGGTCGCGCCTGCGCGCGAGTTTCGCACTGGACGACTGCACGCTCGATCCGCAGGCCGAAACCTGGGCGCGGCGCTTCACGCGCGATCCTTCGCGCTTCCAGGCGCAACTGAAGGACGCCCTGCCGTTGCTGCTGTACGTGCAGGATGCCGCTGAGCGCGCAGGCGTACCGGGGGAATTCGTGCTGCTGCCGATGATCGAAAGCCGCTATGAACCTGGGGAACCCGGTCGCCACGGCGATCCGGCCGGCATGTGGCAGATCATGCCGCAGACCGCGCACGCGTTCGGGCTGACCGTCAACCGCAGCTACGACGGCCGGCTGGATCCGATCGCTTCCACGCAGGCCGTGATGAAAATGCTGCTGGCGTTCCACGACGACCTGCACGACTGGCGGCTGGTGGACATGGCCTTCAATACCGGCGAATACAGGATGCTCGATCTGCTGGACGGCCGCGACCCGCCCGCGCCCGACCAGCCGCTGCACCTGCCGGTCGGCGGCATCACGCGCGCCCATCTGGCGAGACTGCTGGCGATGGCCTGCATCATCCGCGAACCCTCGCGCTTCGACGTGCAGCTCCCGCAAGCGGACGAAGTGACGCAATTATCACGGGTGTCGTTGCCGGTCGCCGCCGATCTCGCCAGCGCGGCCAAACTCGCGCACCTGCCGCTGGCAAAACTGCGCGAGTTGAATCCCGGCTACCGCGGCAAGCGCATGCCGACGGACGCGCCGCACCACCTGCTGCTGCCGCAGGCCAATGCCGACGACCTGCTCGCCGCGGTGGCGGCGGACGGCATCGACGCGCTGGCTTCGACGACCGACTCGCCAACGGCAAAGTCGTCGCATCACAAGTCGTCGCATCATCGGAGAATCGCGCGGTACAAGGTGCGGCAAGGCGAGTCGCTGCTGAGCATCGCCACACGCTATCACCTGGACGCCCGCAAGCTGCGCGCCTGGAACGGGCTGGCCGCCAGCGACGACGTGCATCCGGGAATGACGCTGCGCCTCACGGCGCCGGATTAGAAAATCCCGGCCAACGCTGCCGATCGTCAGCGCCCGGCCTCGCCCCGGCTTGGCTTACAATGGCGCGCTCGATGCCCCGGGTGGGGCCCTTCGCATGGAGTACGGACATGGGTTTCCTGCACGGCAAGCGCGCGCTGATCACCGGCATCCTGAGCAACCGTTCGATCGCCTGGGGCATTGCCAATGCGATGCACCGCGAGGGCGCGCAACTGGCTTTCACCTACGTGGACGAGAAGCTGAAGAGCCGCGTGGATGAAGCGGCCACCACGTTCGGTTCCAGCATCGTGCTGCCGTGCGACGTTTCGCGCGATTCCGACATCGAAGCGCTGTTCGAAAACCTGGCCGGGCACTGGGACGGTTTCGACATCCTGGTGCACTCGATCGGCTTCGCACCGCGCGAGGCACTGGCAGGCGAATTCCTGCAAGGGCTGACCCGCGACAGCTTCCGCATCGCCCATGACATTTCCAGCTACAGCCTCGCCGCGCTGGCGAAGGCCGCGCGGCCGATGATGAAGGGCCGGGCCGGCGCGATCCTCACGTTGAGCTATCTCGGCGCCGAGCGCGCGCTGGCCAGCTACAACGTCATGGGGCTGGCCAAGGCGAGCCTGGAAGCCAACGTGCGCTACCTCGCGTACAACCTGGGCCCGGAAGGCACGCGCGTCAACGCGATCTCGGCCGGTCCGATCAGGACGCTCGCGGCCTCGGGCGTGGCCGGCCTGCGCAAGATGATGGAACATGTCGAGCACGCATCGCCGCTGCGCCGCAACGTGACCATCGACGAGGTCGGCAACGCGGCCGCGTTCCTGTGCTCGGATCTTGCCTCGGGCATCACCGGCGAAGTGACCTACGTGGACGCGGGTTACAACATCGTCGGCATGGCGGGGCTGGAAATGGGCGAATGATCCGACGGGCGGGCCTTCGCCCGCCCCGTCACGCGCGCCACCCGCGAGCCGGCTCCCGCGCCCTTACATCCTGTCGGTTGCGACTTCGATCTTGGCGTGCGCGCGCAATGCCGCGAGCAGGCCATCGATGTCCTGCAGCCCGATCACCTGCGCCATCTGCTCGCGCAGGATCTCCTTCTCCTGCTTCGGAGCATCGGCCACGTCGCCCGGATGCACCGCGTTCAGCACCACCAGCGCGTAGCGGCCCTTCGACAACGGGACGAGCGCCGGCGTGGCCTTGCCCTGGGCCGGTTCCGGCGTGCGGAACACCGCCTGCAACAACTGCGGATCGTAGCCGCCCGAATCGCGCTGGACCGCGCTCGCCTGCTTGACCTGCTGGTTGGCCGACTTCGCCACCGCGTCCAGATCCCCGCTCTCCTGCAGTTTCGCGAACAGCGCATCCGCCTGCTTCTTGGCGGCGGCATCCGCGCGCGCCTGCAGGATGTCGTTGCGGATCGCATCGCTCACCTCGGACAACGGCTTGGGCTTGGCCGGCTGGTGGCTGGCGATGTGGATCACCACGATGTGGTTGGGGCCCAGGTCGATCGGATCCGAACTGTTGCCCTGCGTGAGCACCTGGTCGGAGAACGCGGCCTTCACCACGTTCTTGTTCGAAGCGATCCCGTTGCTCGCACCCTGGCGCGTGAACGGCGGCGTGGTCTGCACGGTCAGTCCCAACGCCTTCGCGGCCGGTTCCAGCGAACTCGGATCCTGATACACGAGGTCGGTGAGCTTGCCGGCGATCTCGCTGTACTGGCTTTCGCGTGCTTCCTTGGCCGCCTCGGCGGCGAGCTGGTCGCGCACCTCCGCGAACGGCTTGACCTGGCCGGAACGGACGTCCTTCAGGTCGATGATGTGATAGCCCTCGGGCGAAAGCACGGGATCGGAGATCTGTCCCTTCTGCATCGAGAACAGCGCCTTCTCGAAAGCCGGGTTGGTGTCGCCCTTCTGCAGCCAGCCCAGGTCGCCGCCCTGGTTCTTCGAACCCAGGTCGTCCGAATACTGTTCGGCCAGCTTGGCGAAGTCGGCTCCCGGCGCCTTGGCGAGCTTGTCGACTTCTTCGGCCTTGGCGAGCGCGGCTTTCTGCTGCGCCGGGGTGGCATTCGGCGGTACCTTGATCAGGATGTGCGCCGCCTCGCGCTGCTCCGGCAGCGTGAAGCGCGACTTCTCCTTCTCGTAACGCGCCTTGAGCGACGCCTCGTCGGTCGCGGTGTCCACCTTCATGTTGGCCGCGTCCAGTTCGATGTAATGCACCGACACTTCTTCGGGGGTCATGAATTCCTGGGTGTGCGACTTGTACCAGGCGGCGATTTCGGCATCGCCCACCTGGGTGTCGGGTGCAACCGGCTGCGGCAGTTCGACGTAATGGAAGTCGCGCGTCTGCAGGCGCAACTTCAGGTAGGTATCCAGTTCCGCATCGGTGGCGAACGCGGTGTTGACGATCGGCTGCACCAACTGGAACTGGGCAAGGCGCGTGCGTTCCTCGTCCTCGTACTGCTGCGGCGTCTTGCCGTTGGCCGACAGCATCGCGAGATAGGCGTTGGGATCGAAACGGCCGTCCACTTGGAACTGCGGCGTCTGCGCGATATCGGCGCGCAACGCCGAATCGGGAACCACCACGCCGAGCTTGTCGTTCAAGTTCAGCAGCAACTGCTGGTTGATCAGGTGATCCAGTACCTGCCGCTTGAACTCCGGCTTTTCGAAGTCGGCCGCGTCCATGGTGTTGCCGGGCTGCGCCATCTGCTGCTGGCGCGCGGCATTCAAGGAATTGGTGAAGTCCTGCTGCGAGATCTCGTGGCCATCCACCTTGGCCACCCACGTTTCATTGCGCGCCGTGAAATAGCCTTCGATGCCGAAGAACGAGAACACGAAGACCATCAGGCCAAAGATGATCTTGGCCGGCCAGCCGCCGAGCAAATCACGCATATTTTGCAGCATGGAAATCACGCAGTCGCCGAGGACAAGCCGGCGATTATAGGGCAAGCGGTCCCCGGCAACTCACTGGAAGCGTCGGAACGGCTCTTCGGAAATCCGGTCGGAGCCTGCTTTTGTGAACAGTGTGGCCATGGATGGCCACTTTTGGACTCTCATCGAAAGCGCACGCGCTTCCTTGTTCAGAAGGCCGGATAGCGGCAATCAGGGACGATTGCACAAACATGGTGGGTGCTGAGGGGATCGAACCCCCGACCCTCTCCGTGTAAAGGAGACGCTCTACCGCTGAGCTAAGCACCCGT
>DASSFA010000143.1:0-10407 GCA_035694895.1 Rhodanobacteraceae bacterium
GCGACGATGCCGATGACGAACCGCTGTCGCCCACCGACGGTCTGACGCGCTGGAGCCTCACCCGCGCGCTGCTGGATTTCGGCGAAGGCAATGCGTCCGGCGAACGGGACCTGCTGCGCGCGCGCGGACAGCTGCCGCCCGGCGCGCTCGGCGACGAGGCGTTGCGCAACGCGCATGCACAGGCGGATGCCTTGCGCCCGGCCGTGCAGGAATTCACCCGAGGCGCCTCGATGCTGCCGATCGCGACCCTGCGCGTGGAATGGGAGGACGGCACGCGACTGGAAGGCGCGCCGGCGGATCCATATCCGAATGGCGTGCTGCACGTCCGGCCAGGCGAGATTGACGGTCGCCACGTGCTGCGCGCCTGGCTCGACGCGCTGCTGTGTGCCGCCGCCGGCGTGGACAGGCGGGTGATGCTGGTCGGCCTGGACAAGGAAAAGCAAGCCTGTTCGTTCTGGCTGCCGCGACTCCCGCAGGACCGGGCATGCGAACAACTGCGCGCGCTGATCGAACTGAGCATCCAGGGGCGGCGCACGCCGCTGCCGTTTTTCGTGCGCACGTCGTGGGATCACGCGCTGGCCTGTGCGGGAGCGGAGCGCAACGCGGCGGACAGCGCGCGCGAAGTGGATCTCGACGTCTTCGAAAAAGCCGCGAAGGTCCCCGAAGGCAACAACGGACTCGGCGGTCCCGGTGAATTCGAAAGCGATGCGGTCCGCATCGTCTGGCGCGGCCGCGACCTGCCCGGGCCGGCGGATGGCGCACTCGCGCAAGACCTGCATCGCACGGCGCTTGCGGTGTTCGCGCAGCCCGCACACGCGTGGGCGGAGCAGTTCGAATGAGCGCACGCATGGGCCCGTTGGACCTGCCGCTCTCGGGCGTGCGCTTGGTCGAGGCCAGCGCCGGCACCGGCAAGACTTTCACCATCGCCACGCGCTACCTGCGATTGATCCTGGAACGCGGTCTGGTGCCGGAGCGCATCGTCGTCGCCACGTTCACCCGCGCGGCGACGGCGGAGCTGGCGATGCGGCTGCGCAAGCGGCTGCGCATCGCGGCGGAAATCCTGCGGGCGGACGACCCGGTGCGCGCACGCGAGAACGACGACGGCGAAACGCAAGCTGCGCGCGCGGTGATCGCGTACGCACTGCGTGACAGCGACGCGGTCACGCTCGCCGCGCGCGCGCGCGAAGCGGAACTGGCGATGGATACCGCCGTGATCGGCACGCTGCACGGCTTCTGCAACCGGTGCTTAAGCGAATTCGGATTCGAAACCGGGCGCGCCCCCGGTGCAACCGACCTGCTGGAGGACACGCGCGCGCTGCAGCAGGAAATCGTGGAGGACTTCTGGCGCGCATGCGCCACCGAACCGAACGCCGCGCGCCTGCTCGCCGAGAGCTGGCGCACGCCGGACGCACTGGCGGCGCAGGTGTGCGACCCGCGCTGGCGGGGACGGAAGGTCGGCAATGCCGCGGAATTGCAGGCGGCCGCGCAGGATGCGGGCGCGCGGCGCGCGCAAACCCTGGCGCGGCTGGACGCGATCCGCAACGCGATCGCGGGCTGGGACGAAGACGCGTTGCATCAGGCGGACGAGGAACTTGCCGCCTGCATCAATCACAAGGGCGCACGCGACGCGCGGTCGCGCGGCCTGCGCGCGTTGCGCGATTGGGCGCAGGCCGGCACCGCGCAGGACCTGTTGTCGGCTGCGGCGCGCAAGGCGGTGGACGAACTCGCCGAAGAAAAGCTTTCTGCAATGAAGAGCTGCAAGCGCCTGCCGCAGGGTGCAGTTTTCGCAGCCATCGCCGACCTCGTCACCAACATCAAGGCCCTCGAGCAACTCGACCACGCCGCACGCGCGCAACTCCTGCTGGACGCACGCGCGCACCTCGATTGCGAACTGCCCGCGCGGATGAAGGCGCTGGGCGTGCTCGGTCACGACCAGGCGGTGGATGAACTTGCCGCCGCGCTGGACGATCCGCGACGCGGCGCGCTCGCGGTGCGTGCCATCCGCGAGCGCTGGCCGGTGGCGCTGGTGGACGAATTCCAGGACACCGACCCGCAGCAGTGGAAGATCCTGAAGAAACTGTTTGCCCACGAGGACGGCGCGCTGGTTCTGGTCGGCGATCCCAAGCAGGCGATCTACGGGTTCCGCGGCGGCGACGTGCACGCCTGGCTGATGGCGAAGCACGAAGCGCAGGGCGAGCCCTTGCGCCTGGACGAAAGCCAGCGCGCGGGCGCCGGCGTCAACGCGGGGATCAACGCGCTGTTTTCGCGCAAGGATGCTTTCATCGAGCGAGGCATCGCGCACGAGGACGTGCATTCGGCACCGCGCGTGGCCGAGCGCGCCCTGCTGGTGGACGGCGGACCCGTGCCCGGATTGCAGATCTGGCAATTGCCTTCGACCGGCATCGTCAACAAGGACGGCAGCGCGCGGCCCTGGTACAAGGGCGACGCGCAGGCGCGGATCGAATCCGCATGCGTGGCACAGATCGTCGACTGGCTGGAAGGCGCCCGGCAGGGGCGCGTGCGGTTGCGGGATGGCGACGGCAGCACGCGCGAGCTGTGCGCGCGCGACATCGCGGTGCTGGTCAACAGCAATCGCGAGGCGCGATCCATGCAGCGCGCGCTGTCGCAGGCCGGCGTGCCGGCGGCGTCCTGCCTGCGCGCCAGCGTCTATGCCAGCGAGGAAGCCGCCGACCTGCGCCTGCTGCTGGAAGCCTTGCGCGATCCGGCGGATGCTGCGCGTGCCCGCGCGGCGCGCGCCTCGCTGCTGATCGGCGACGACGCGTTTGCGATTGCGCAAACGTGCACCGACGGCACGGCGCTGGATCTGCTGTTGACCAGAACCTCCGAATGGGCCGCGCTGGTGCAACGGCGCGGCCCGCTGCCGCTGCTCCACCAATTGATCGCGGATGCCGCACCGCGCCTGCGCGCCCTGCCCGGCGGTGACCGCCGGCTTGCCAATTACCTGCAACTGGCCGAATTGCTGCAGCAGGAGCATGCGGCCTGCTTCGGCATCGACGACCTGTGCGACCTGTACGCGCGCGCGTTGCGCGAGAGCGCGGGCGACACCGATGCCGACGCGGTGCGGCTGCGCCTGGACACCGACCGCCAGGCGGTGCAGATCGCGACGGTGCACGCGGCCAAGGGTCTCGAGTACGGCGTGGTGCTGCTGCCGTGCGCGGCATCGGGACACGGCAACGGCGGCAATGGCCGGAAGCCCGCGCTGACCTGGTATCACGAAGGCGACCAGGCGCGTGTCGTGGTCGGCAACACTGTCGAACCCGACGTCGCGAAGCACGCGCAGGAGGAAGCGCTCGCCGAGGATGTGCGCAAGTTCTACGTCGGGGTCACCCGCGCGCGCGCGACGTGCATCCTGCCGTGGGGCTGCGTGCGGCAGGCCGACGAAACCGCGCTGCACTGGCTGCTGCATGCCGCCGGACGCGAGGCGCCGCTGGACTTCGACGAATCCACGTGCGGGCAGGCGCTGGCCGAACTGGTCGCACGCGGCGGCGGCCACGTCGCCGTGTCGCCATTGCCCGCGGCGGGCACGAAGCGCTTGTCGAAGCCAAAAGCCGGCGCCATGGAAATCAAGGCGGCGACATTTCACGGGGTCATCGAACGCGACTGGCGCACCTGGTCGTTCTCGCGGCTGGTGCGCGGCGAAGCACGCGGCAACGAGGCCGATCCGGCGTCCGGCAGCGGCGACGCCCCGGCCACCGTGGAAGCACAGCGCGCGGCGCCGGTGCTCGCCGGCGCGCGCTTCGGCAGCGCCGTACACGCGGCTTTGGAGCACGCGGACTTCGATGCCTGGCGCGATGCGGATGGAATTCCGGAAACGCAGCGCGATCTGATTGCGCGCAGCCTGCGCGCCCAGGGCCTGCCCGGACCCGGCACGGTTTCCGTCGAGCGCGCGGTGGCGGAGGTCGGCGGGTGCATGCGTGGCGCACTGAACGTGCCGCTTGCCTGCGGCACGCGGCTTTGCGACGTCCGGCCGGAGCGACGGCGTGCGGAAATGGAATTCCACCTGCGGCTCGCGCCCTCGCGCGTAGGTGACCTGTTCGCGCTGCTGCACGACCACGGATACCAGAACGGCCGGACGGGCTTCGGCGTCGTGCAACTGCACGGCCTGCTGACCGGCGTCATGGACCTGGTCTTCGAGCACGACGGCCGCTATCACCTGGTCGACTACAAGACCAACCTGCTGGCGGCCTACGACGACGACGCGCTTCGCGAAACGGTCGCGGCGCACGACTACGACCTGCAGTACCTGCTGTACGTGCTGGCGCTGCATCGCTGGCTGCGCAAGGTGCTGCCCGGCTATGACTACGACGCGCACATCGGCGACGTGTACTACCTGTTCGTACGGGATTTGCGCGACGGCCGCGGCGTGCACCGCGACCGCCCGCCGCGCGCATTGATCGAAGCGATGGATGGATTGTTCGATGCTCGCGAGGAGCTGGCCGCATGAGCGCCGATCTGCAAACGCTCGCCCGCTCCGGCTGGCTGCGCCGCGTGGATGCCGCGCTCGGCGAATGGATTGCGCGCGCGTTCCCGGATTCGCCCGCCGAAGCGGCGCTCGCCGCCGCGCTGGCGGCGCGCGCGGTGAACGAAGGCCACAGCGCGTTGCGGCTCGATGCGGCGCAGAGGTGGCTCGCGGGTCTCGACGGCCGCAGCGAGGTGCCGGCCCTGCCTGATCCGGCTTCGTGGCGGGAAGCGCTGCGCAACAGCGATGCGGTGCACCGCGCTTTGGATTCCGATGGCGAACCCGTCACGCCAAGACCGCTGGTGCTGGATCACCAGGGCCGCGTGTACCTCGCACGCTATTTCGGCTACGAACGGAAGCTGGCGCGGGATTTTGTCACACGCGCGCGAGCCGAACGGCTGAAACTGATCACCGGTGGTCCGGGCACGGGCAAGACGCACGGCGTCGTGCGCATGCTCGCCGCGCTCGCCACCGGAGCGCAGGCGCAGGGTCGCATGTTGCGCATTGCGCTGGCCGCGCCCACCGGCAAGGCCGCGGCGCGATTGTCGGAAAGCGTGCGCGCGCAGTTGCCGGAACTCGCATTGGCCGATGCGGCGGCGGCAATGATTCCGCGCGACGCCCACACGCTGCATCGCCTGCTGGGCCTGTCACCCTCCAGCACGCGCGCGAAATTCCATCGCGATGCGCCGCTGCCGTTCGATGTGGTGGTGGTGGACGAGGTCTCGATGGTGGACCTGCCGATGATGCACAGGCTCGCGGATGCCGTGCGCGATGACGCGACATTGATCCTGCTCGGCGATCCGGACCAGCTCGCCGCGGTGGAAGCCGGCGACGTGTTGGGCGCGCTGGTGGATGCCGCGGGCGAGCCGCCGCTGTCACATTGCCACACGCACCTCAGGCACAGCCGCCGCTTCGCCGGACATGGCGAGCTCGGACGACTGGCGAACGCGATCACCCTCGGCGATGCCGATGCCGCGCTGGCGGCGCTCGCGGGCAATGACGAAACGCGCTGGTTCGCGGACGACGTACGCAACGTGCGGCTGCTCGAGCACGCGATGGATACCTACCGCGACGTGCTGGATGCAACGGACGCGGGCATGGCCCTGCGTGCGGCGAACCGCTTCCGCGTGCTGACCGCGCTGCGACACGGACCGGCCGGCAGCCTGGCGCTGGACCGCGCGATCGAACTGCGCCTGAAACGCCACGCCGGCGTGCGCGCGGACGCATCGTGGTGGCGCGGACGCCTGGTCCTCGTCACCGCCAATCGCCCCGGACTGGGCCTGTTCAACGGCGATGTCGGCGTGGCCTGGCCGGATGCGGACGGCAACATGAAAGTCTGGTTCGAAAACGTCGACGAAGCACCGCGCCCGATTTCGCCCGCCGCGCTGCCGCCGCACGAAGGCGCGTTCGCGCTGACCGTGCACAAGGCCCAGGGCTCGGAGTTCGGGCGCGTCGCGCTGGTGCTGGGTGCCGACACGCCGGTACTGACGCGCGAGTTGCTCTACACCGGCGTGACCCGCGCGCGCGAACGCGTGGAGATTTACGGAAATGAAACGCTGCTGCGCGCCGGCATCGCGCGACGCACACAGCGCTGGAACGGCCTGGCCGACCGCTTGCGCGAAGCGGCGAATGCCCCAATTTCGATTGCGGAATCTTTACCGGACCACGGATAAGCTCACTGCTCGTCGATCAACCGAATTTGGACAACCGAAGGTTGGCCCGCAGGGCAAAGTCCGGATGGACTTTGCAATCTGCTTTTCACGCCAGGAGCAGATTCCGGGTTCCATCGCCGGCGATGCCGACGATGGCCCCGGAATGACGACAAGAATTACGTTCCCGCTTCCCGTCTCTCGTCTCTCGTCTCTCGTCTCTCGTCTCCCGTCTCCCGTCTCCCGTCTCCCGTCTCCCGTCTCCCGTCTCTCGTCCATGCACACCTTCCACCCCGCCGTCTCCGCCTGGTTCGAGTCCGCGTTCGACGCGCCGACCGAGGCGCAGTCGCGCGCGTGGCCGGCGATCCAGTCGCACCGCGACGTGCTGATCGCCGCGCCCACGGGTTCCGGCAAGACCCTGGCGGCATTCCTCGCCGCGATCGACGACCTGGTGCGCCGCGGCGTGGACGGCACGCTCAACGACGAAACGCATGTCGTGTACGTCTCGCCGCTGAAGGCACTGTCCAACGACGTGCGCATCAACCTGGAAGTGCCGATCGAAGGCATCCGCGCGCAACTCGAACGGATGGGCCTGCCGGACGTGGAGATCCGCACCGCGGTGCGCACCGGCGACACGCCGCAGGTGGAGCGCAACGCGATGCGCAAGCGCCCGCCGCACATCGTGGTGACCACGCCCGAGTCGCTGTACATCCTGCTCGGCTCCGAATCGGGCCGGGCGATGCTCGCCACCACGCGTGCGGTGATCGTGGATGAAATCCACGCGCTCACGCCCAACAAGCGCGGCAGCCATCTCGCGCTGTCGCTGGCGCGGCTGGATGCGCTGTGCGGCGCGCGCCCGGTGCGGATCGGCCTGTCGGCGACGCAGAAGCCCATCGAGGAGGTGGCGCGGTTCCTTTGTACCGATCGCGAATGCACGATCATCGACACCGGTCATCAGCGCGCACGCGACCTCGGCATCGAGGTCACGAACGTTCCGCTGCAGCCGGTCATGAGCAACGATGCATGGGGCCTGGTATACGACCGCATCGCGGAACTGATCGGCCAGCACCGCACCACGCTGATCTTCGCGAACACGCGGCGCACGGTGGAACGCGCGACGCGGCACCTGTCCGAGCGCCTCGGCAAGGATGTGGTGGCCGCGCATCACGGCAGTTTGTCCAAGGAAAAGCGGCTTGACGCCGAGCGACGGCTCAAGGCCGGACAACTGCGCGCGCTGGTCGCCACCGCCTCGCTGGAACTGGGCATCGACATCGGCGAAGTCGAACTGGTCTGCCAGCTCGGTTCGCCGCGCTCGATCGCGGCGTTCCTGCAGCGCGCCGGCCGCGCCGGCCATGCGGTGAGCGGTACTTCCAAGGCACGCCTGTTCCCGACTTCCCGCGACGATCTGGCCGAATGCGCG
The DNA here is from genome assembly GCA_035694895.1 of Rhodanobacteraceae bacterium. Classification (GTDB taxonomy): domain Bacteria; phylum Pseudomonadota; class Gammaproteobacteria; order Xanthomonadales; family Rhodanobacteraceae; genus 66-474. The sequence goes on from DASSFA010000143.1 coordinate 7,550, forward strand.
GCGCTGCTGGATTGCGTGCGCCGCGGGGAACTGGACTCGCTGCACGTGCCTCCGGCGCCGCTGGACGTTCTGGCGCAGCAGATCGTCGCCGAGGTCGCCTGCGGCGAGCGTGACGAGAACGCATTGTTCGAACTGATGCGCAGCGCGTATCCGTATCGCGACATTGCTCGCGAGAAATTCAACGAAGTGCTGCGCATGCTGGCCGAAGGCTACAGCACGCGGCGCGGCACGCGCGCGGCCTACCTGCATCGCGATGCGGTCAACGGCAAGCTGCGTGCGCGGCGCAACGCGCGCCTGACCGCGATCACCTCCGGCGGCGCGATTCCCGACACGGCCGATTACGACGTCGTGCTGGAGCCCGCGGCGCAGCGCATCGGCAGCGTGCACGAGGATTTCGCGGTCGAAAGCATCGCCGGCGACATCTTCCAGCTCGGCAACGCGAGCTATCGGATCCTGCGCGTCGAACGCGGCCGCGTGCGCGTGGAGGACGCGCAGGGCGCGCCGCCTTCGATTCCGTTCTGGCTGGGCGAGGCGCCGGGACGCAGCGATGAGCTCTCGCTCGCGGTGTCGCGCTTGCGCGAGGAAATTTCGAAGCGACTTGAACCCCTCTCCCCTCGGGAGAGGGGTAGGGGTGAGGGTTCGGTCGTGGATGAACGATCCACGCACGCCGAACCCTCACCCGGCGCTTCGCGCCTCCTTCTCCCGGAGGGAGAAGGAACGGCAATTACCTGGCTCGGCGACGAAGTCGGCGTGGCCGAGCCCGCCGCCCGGCAACTGGTCGAGTATTACCAGGCCGCGCGCACCGAACTTGGCGTGCTGCCCACGCATGACACGCTCGCGATGGAACGCTTCTTCGACGAATCGGGCGGCACGCAACTGGTGATCCACTCGCCTTACGGCAGCCGGATCAATCGCGCGTGGGGCCTGGCTCTGCGCAAGCGTTTCTGCCGCACCTTCAATTTCGAATTGCAGGCCGCGGCCACGGAGGACGCGATCGTGCTGTCGCTCTCCACCAGCCACAGCTTCCCGCTGGAGGAGGTTTCGCGCTACCTGCACTCGAACACCGTGCGCGACGTGCTGACCCAGGCGCTGCTGGACGCTCCGATGTTCGCGTTGCGCTGGCGCTGGAACGCGAGCGCCGCGCTGGCGCTGCCGCGCTTCGTGGGCGGCACGAAGGTGCCGCCGCAGATCCAGCGCATGAAATCCGAGGACCTGCTGGCGACGGTGTTCCCCGACCAGGTCGCGTGCCTGGAGAACATCGTCGGCGAACGACAGATTCCCGATCATCCGCTGGTGGAGCAGACCCTGCACGATTGCCTGTATGACGCGATGGATCTGGAAGGCCTCGTCGCACTGCTGAAGAAACTCGAAGGCAAGGAGGTGCGGATCGTCGCGCGCGATCTCACCGCGCCGTCCTCGCTGTGCGCGGAAGTGCTGGGCGCGCGGCCGTATGCGTATCTGGACGATGCGCCGCTGGAAGAGCGCCGTACGCAAGCCGTCGCCTCGCGGGGTTTCACCGATGCCAGCCGCGCGGAAGACCTGGGCAAGCTGGATGCCGACGCGATCGAGGCGGTGCGCGAGGAAGCCTGGCCGCAGCCGCGCGATGCCGACGAGATGCACGAGGCGCTGCTGGCGCTGGGCGCAGTCACGGATGCCGAAGCGGCGCGCAACAGCGGATGGCGCGAACGCCTGGAAGAGCTCGCGCACGCAAAGCGGGCAGCAGTACTGACTCCCTCCCCCGTTCACGGGGGAGGGTTGGGGTGGGGGGAATCGGGCAAAGAACGCCCCCATCCGCCTTCGGCACCACGGAGCTCTCCAGCCATGGATGGCGGCTCTTCCGTAAACGGGGGAAGGGAAAAGCAAGGGCTCTGGATCGCCACCGAATCGCTGCCGATGTGGCGCGCGGTGCACGCGGATGCCCAGGTGCAACCCGCGGTCGAGGTGCCGCCGGAATTCGCGGGCAAGACCTGGACGCGCGAGCAGGCGCTGGTCGAGATCATCCGCGCGCGGCTGGGTTGCCTCGGCCCGGTGCGGGCGAGCGTGATCGCGGAAACGTTCGCGGTGCCACAGGCGGATGTCGAACTCGCGCTCGGCGCGCTGGAACGCGAAGGCTTCGTGATGCGCGGGCGCTTCACACCGGATGCGTCGCGGGAAGAATGGTGCGAGCGACACTTGCTGGCGCGCATCCATCGCCGCACCTTGCAACGGCTGCGCCGCGAAATCGAGCCGGTGGAAGCGCACGAGTTCATGCGCTTCCTGTTCCGTTGGCAGCATGTGGCGAATGACTCGCGGCTGCGCGGCGCCGACGCGCTCGGTTCCGTGCTGGCGCAACTGGAAGGCTTCGAGGCGCCGGCGGGCGCGTGGGAATCGCAAGTACTGCCTGCGCGCCTGCGTGATTACGACATCGGCTGGCTGGATGCGTTGTGCGCGTCCGGGCGGATCGCATGGACGCGGCTGCGCGCGGCCAGCGGCGCCCATGCCTCGCCGGTGCGCGCTTCCCCGATCGTGCTGCTGCCGCGGAAGCAGCTTGCCTTGTGGAGTGCGCTCGGCACCAACGTTTCCGCCGAAGCGCCGGGCGTGTCTTCGCGCGCGCAGGTGGTCGCGGACTACCTCGCGCAGCACGGCGCATCGTTCTTCGACGAGATCGTCGGCGGTACCCGACTGCTGCACGCGGAAGTCGAAGCCGCGCTGGCGGAACTGGTCGGTGCGGGCATGATCGGCGCGGACAGCTTCTCCGGCCTGCGCGCGATGCTGTTGCCTTCGTCGAAGCGCAACGCGTCGCGCCATCGCAGGCTGCGCCGCAACATGCTGAGCGGGATCGAGGACGCGGGGCGATGGAGCCTGATCCGGCGCAACGT
>DASSFA010000144.1:0-6458 GCA_035694895.1 Rhodanobacteraceae bacterium
GCGCCGGCGCGAACTCGCACGTCCCTGTGCTCAAACAGTCGCGCCTTTCCCGCGCGCCCGGCTGCGATGCTCGGCGTCATGCGACGGCGCCGGAGCTCACTTCGACACGGCCATCCATGGCCTACAATCCAATACATGCACACTAGGCTGCATTCGGAGGGGGCAATGAAGCAGCGAAACATGTGGATGGTGCGCGCCCAGCGAGGTGGGCAGCTCTTCGATGAGTTTGAAGAACATTCCCTCGTCGCAATCGGGTGGGAATTGGGCGATATGGGCCCCTTGCGGGCGCGGGATGACTTCGTGCGAGAAGTGGCTTCGTGTTACCCAGATAAGAGCCCAGGCCAAGTGGCTGTGTCTGCCGGGCAGGTGTATCGCTTCGTTCGCGAGTTCAAGACGGGAGATCGCGTCCTTACCTACAGCCCGGAAGATCGCAAGTATCTCGTCGGGACACTTACAAGCGAATACGAATACGCGCCGGGCGTAATCAAAGACAATCCTCACATTCGTCATGTTTCATGGCAGGGCACGGTCCCGCGCGACTCACTTTCGATTGCAGCCAGGAACAGCTTGGGGGCGATATCCACAATCTTCTTGGTTCCCGACGAGGTTTCGGAAGAAATCGAGTCGCTTTTGGCGGGGCGCGAGGCGCCGGAGCCCGCCGTGGTGGCAACTGTCGAAGAAGAAATCAGCCAGGTCGACGAGTTGCTCAAGGACGTTCAAAGCAAAGCGTTCGAATTCATCAAGGATCGAATCACTCGTCTCGATTGGGAAGAAATGCAGGAGCTGGTGGCAGGGTTGTTGCGAGCAATGGGCTACAAGACGCGCATTTCGCCCAGTGGCTCGGATCGTGGCAAGGACATCGTTGCCTCGCCGGATGGCTTCGGCTTCGAAAGCCCTCGCATTGTGGTGGAAGTGAAGCACCGCACTGGGAGTGCCATGGGTTCTCAAGAGATTCGAAGCTTTCTCGGTGGGCGGCACAAAGATGACAAAGGCTTGTACGTGAGCACTGGTGGATTTAGTAAAGACGCGCGATACGAGGCGGACCGCGCGAATATTCCGCTTACGCTTATGGATCTGGACGATTTGGTAAAGGCCATTCTCGACCACTACGAAACTATGGATGCCGATAGCCAGCGGCTCATTCCTTTGCGCAAGGTGTATTGGCCTGGCTAAGCCCATCGCCGGATCGAGCCAAGGTCAACTCAAGCTACAAGCGCCTGCAAACGCAGGCCATGGACGGCCGTATCGAAGTGAGCTTTCCGGCGCCGTCGCATGGCGCCGAGCATCGCAGCCGGGCGCGCGGGAAAGGCGCGATGTCCGAGCACAGGGATGTGCGAGTTCGCGCCGGCGCGCGCCCGGCGAGAAGCGCAGGGACGTCGAGCCAACCGGATGTTGGCGAGACCGTCATGCCCGGCGCCAATGGCTTTGGTTACTTTCCCCGAAAGGAAAGTAACCCGCGCCGCTGGACGGCGCGGAAAAGACAGGGATGTCGTGCTTCAATCGTAGCGCTGCGGCGCTGGGGCGTCCGGTTGTCGCGCGCAGGCGCGCTCCAACAAAAGCCGCGCCGCAAGCACCCTCGTCCTGCCAAGCGCTGCCGCGCTTGGCTCCCGCAAGCGGGAGAGGGAGCACAGATGTATTCGCGTTCCGGCGCAGCGGGGCTGCACGCAACCTTGCAAAAATTCACCTCGGCCGCTATATTTGCGGGCTCTGATGCGGGGTGGAGCAGTCTGGCAGCTCGTCGGGCTCATAACCCGAAGGTCGCAGGTTCAAATCCTGCCCCCGCTACCAGTTTTCGCAGGATGCGAAGCGCCGGGTCAGGAACCCACAACCGGCGGACTACGGAATGGGCCTCTGGCCCATTTTTCGTTTGTGGCGGTCGAACAGGAGTGTCGCGATCGAATGGACGTACAAGCGCTCGCCGCAAGAATCGCACCGGCCCTGGAGGAACTCGGGCTGGAGTGCCTCGGCATCGAATGGGTGCCGGGTCGCGGTGAAGGCTTGCTGCGCCTGTACATAGACCGCGAAGGCGAGCCGGTGACGGTGGACGATTGCGAAGCCGCCAGCCGGGAGGTTTCCGCGCTGCTGGACGTCGAGGATCCGATCTCCGGCCACTACGTGCTGGAAGTCTCCTCGCCCGGGCTCGACCGGCCCCTGTTCAGCGCCGAGCAGTTTGCGCGCTTCATCAATGATGAAGCGAAAGTCACGTTGAAGCTGCCGCGTGATGGAAGGCGCCGGTTGCGAGGCCGCATCGTCGCGGTGGCCGGCGAGCGCATCACGCTGGAAGTGGACGGCGGAGCGATGGACGTGCGCCAGGACGAGATCGAGAGCGCGCGGCTGGTGCCCGACTGGCAGGCGCTGGGCTACGAGCCCAGGCCGAAACCGGGCAAGGTCCCGGGCGGCGCGAAGGGCAAGAAGCCCAAGCGCAAGCATTGATGGATTGAAAGTCGCCGCCTTTGCGCAAAAGACAAGACGGTGCTGGGCGCCGGGTGGCGAAGAGAGTGGAGAGTCCGGCTGGTGCCGGGATGACGATTTCAAAAACCGAAGCGCGCAATGAGGGCCGCTTCGCTGGAGAGTAGAGATGAACCGTGATCTTCTGATGGTCGTGGACGCCGTGGCGAACGAGAAGGGCGTACCGCGCGAAGTGATCTTCGAGGCGATCGAAGCCGCGCTGGCGACTGCCGCCAAGAAGCGCTATCCCGGCGAGGAGCCGATGGTCCGCGTCAGCATCGACCGCGACAGCGGCGACTACGAGACCTTCCGCCGCTGGGAGGTGATCGCGGACGACGGCGAGATGGAATCGCCGGATTTCCAGCTGCGCCTGATGGACGCCGAAGACGAGCGCCCGGGGGCGCAGGTCGGCGAATTCATCGAGCAGCAGATCGAGAACCCGGAATTCGGCCGCATCACCGCGCAGGCCGCCAAGCAGGTGATCGTGCAGCGCATCCGCGAGGCCGAGCGCGCCCAGGTCGTGGACGCGTTCAAGGATCGCGTTGGCGAGCTGATCACGGGCGTGGTCAAGCGCGTCGAGCGCGGCAACATCTATCTTGACCTCGGCGGCAACGCGGAGGCATTCATCCCGCGCGACAAGTCCATTCCGCGCGAATCCACCCGCGTGGGCGATCGCGTTCGCGGCTATCTCTACGAGGTGCGCTCGGAAGTGCGCGGCCCGCAGTTGTTCGTCTCCCGCACCGCTCCGGAATTCATGATGGAGCTGTTCAAGATCGAGGTGCCGGAAGTCGGGCAGGGCCTGGTCGAGATCAAGGCCTGCGCACGCGATGCCGGCGACCGCGCCAAGATAGCCGTGCTGGCACACGACACCCGCACCGACCCGATCGGCGCCTGCATCGGCATGCGCGGTTCGCGCGTGCAGGCGGTGTCGAACGAATGGAACGGCGAGCGCATCGACATCGTGCTGTGGAGCGAGGCGCCCGCGCAATTCGTGATCAACGCGATGGCGCCGGCGGAAGTGCAGTCCATCATCGTCGACGAGGACAAGCACTCGATGGATATCGCCGTGGCCGAGGACAAGCTGTCGCAGGCCATCGGCCGCGGCGGCCAGAACGTGCGCCTGGCCAGCAAGCTGACCGGCTGGGATCTCAAGGTGATGACGCAGGACCAGGTCGCCGCCAAGAGCGAGGCCGAGCAGGAAGCCGCGCGGCAGTTGTTCATGGACAAGCTGGAAGTGGACCAGGAGATCGCCAACATCCTGGTGCAGGAAGGCTTCTCCACGGTCGAGGAAATCGCCTACGTGCCGACCGGCGAACTGCTGGCGGTGGAAGGCTTCGACGAGGATATCGTCGAGGAACTGCGCGCCCGCGCCAAGGATGCGCTGCTGACCGAGGCGCTGGCGGTCGAGGAAGACCTCGACGAGCACAAGCCTTCAGATGCGCTGCTGGCGCTGGAAGGCATGGACGAGGAAACTGCCTACGCGCTGGCCGAGCGCGAGATCACCACGGTGGACGATCTCGCCGACCAGGCGGTGGACGACCTTATTGACATAGAGGGCATGGACGAGGAACGTGCGGCGGCGCTGATCATGGCCGCGCGCGCGCCGATGCTGGAAAGGATGCAGCAGGAATCCAGGTGAGCGATTGAAAGCTCGCGCTCGGCCGATTCAACCGGAATGATGCGCGCCGGCGGCGCTCGGCGGCTTTCGAGCCGAAGCAGAAAGCAGAGGCGAATTGAATGTCAGACGTAACCATCAAACAACTGGCGGGTGTTCTGGGCATGACGGAAGACAAGCTGTTGACACAGCTTGCCGAAGCCGGCATGTCGTTCAAGAACCCCGACCAGGTCATCAGCAGCACCGAAAAGGTGAAGCTGCTCGGCTTCCTGCGCCGCACGCACGGCAAGCGCGACGAAGCGCGCGAGGAGCAATCGTCCCCGCGCCAGATTACGCTGAAGCGCCGCAAGGTCAGCGAGATCACCGTCGGCGGTGGCCGCGGTGCCAATTCCAAGACGGTGAACGTCGAGGTTCGCGCCAAGCGCACCTACGTGAAGCGCAGCGTCATCGCCGAGGAATCCAATGCGGATGCCGAACGCGAGGAAGCACGTCGTTTGCTGGCGGAATCGCAGGAGCAGCGCGAGCGCGAGCAAGCGGAACTTGCCGAGCAGGATCGCCGCCGCCAGGAAGAGCAGGCGAAATTGCAGGCGGCTGAAGAAGAGCGCAAGCGGGCCGAGGAAGAGCGCGCGCGTGCCGAAGCGGAAGCCCTGGCCCAGGCTGCGGCGGCCACGACCGCCGAACCCGCGCGCGAAGCCGCAGCGCCCGCGGCGCGCCGCCATGAGGCGCCGAAACCTGCGCGCGCCAAGGAAGAGCCGGCTCCGGCGCACAAGCACAAGCGCCACGGCTCGCATCGCATGCGCGACGAGGGTGACGAGGACGTCCTGAAGGCGCGTTATGTCGGCGGTGAGTTGCATCTCACCGACGCGGAGCGTGCGCGCCGTTCCACCCGCAAGAAGCCCAAGCAGAAGATCGATCTTTCGCAGCTGACCACGCAGCACGGATTCTCCAGGCCGACCGCGCCGGTCACGCGCGAAATCGCGATCGGCGATTCGATCGTGGTCGCCGACCTGGCGCAGAAGATGGCGGTGAAGGGTTCGGACGTGGTCAAGGCCCTGTTCAAGATGGGCACGATGGTCACCATCAACCAGGTGATCGACCACGACACCGCCGCGCTGGTGGTCGAGGAGCTCGGCCACACCGCGGTGCGCGCGGAAGAGAAGACCGCCGAAACCGCGCTGGCCGCGCATGCGGAAACCGCGGAGGGCGAGCGTTCGTCGCGTCCGCCGGTGGTCACCATCATGGGCCACGTGGACCATGGCAAGACCTCGCTGCTGGACTACATCCGCCGCACGAAAGTGGCCGCGGGCGAGGCCGGTGGCATCACCCAGCACATCGGCGCGTATCACGTGACCACGCCCAAGGGCGTGATCACCTTCCTCGATACGCCGGGCCATGCCGCGTTCACTTCGATGCGTGCGCGCGGCGCCCAGTCCACCGACATCGTGGTGCTGGTGGTGGCGGCCGACGACGGCGTGATGCCGCAGACCGTGGAAGCGGTGCAGCACGCGCGCGCGGCCAAGGTGCCGCTGATCGTCGCGGTCAACAAGATGGACAAGCCGGAAGCCAATCCGGACAACGTGCGCCAGGGCCTCGTGCAGCACGAAGTCGTACCCGAGGACTGGGGCGGCGACACGCAGTTCGTGCCGGTGTCGGCCAAGACCGGCGACGGCGTGGACGCGCTGCTGGATGCGATCACCGTGCAGGCCGAGGTGATGGAACTCACCGCCGTCGCCGAAGGCCGAGCCTCCGGCGTGGTGATCGAATCGAGCCTGGACAAGGGTCGCGGTCCGGTCGCGACGGTGCTGGTCCAGAGCGGCGAACTGAAGCGTGGCGATTACGTCGTGTGCGGTGTCGAATACGGCCGCGTGCGCGCGCTGTTCGACGAAACCGGCGCGCAGGTGCAGTCGGCCGGGCCGTCCATTCCGGTGCAGATGCTGGGTCTTTCCGGCGTGCCGGAAGCGGGCGACGAATTCGTCGTCGTGGCCGATGAGCGTCTCGCCAAGGACGTGGTTTCCGAGCGCGAAGCCAAGCGCCGCGACAAGCGCCTCGTCACGCGCACCAACACGCTCGAAGACGTGATGGCGATGATGGGCAAGGGCGAAGGCCAGCAGACGCTGAACCTCGTGATCAAGGCCGACGTGCAGGGTTCGGCGGAAGCGCTCCGCCAATCGTTGACGGAAATCGGCAACGACCTGGTCAAGGTCAACGTGATCGCCTCCGGCGTCGGCGGCATCACCGAATCCGATGCCACGCTGGCGGCGGCTTCGAAGGCGCTGATCATCGGCTTCAACGTGCGCGCCGATGCCTCCGCGCGCAAGGTGATCGAGGCCAATGGTCTGGACCTGCGCTACTTCTCGATCATCTACGACGTGATCGACCAGGTGAAGCAGGCCGC
>DASSFA010000145.1:0-7036 GCA_035694895.1 Rhodanobacteraceae bacterium
CGGGACTTGCGAAACCTTTCCTCCAAAACCGAACCCTCACCCGGCGCTTCGCGCCACCCTCTCCCGAAGGGAGAGGGGAACAGCAGACATCACTTCAAATGATCCGGCCCCCTAAACCCAACGCACTCCCCTGGCTGATCATTTCAGCCCTCGTCATCGCGCTCGACCAGGGCACCAAGTGGCTGGTGCTGCAGAAGCTCGTGCCGTACATGCCGCACGTCGTGATCCCGCACGTTCTGAACTGGACGCTGGCGTTCAACACTGGTGCGGCGTTCTCGTTCCTCGCCGGCGGCTCGGGCTGGCAGGTCTGGCTGTTCGGCGCGCTGGCGGTGATCGTCTGCATCGCGCTGATCGTGTGGATGGCGCGCACGCCGCGCGATGAATGGCGCAGCGCGCTTCCTTTGGCATTGATCGTGGGCGGCGCGCTCGGCAATCTGATCGATCGCGTCCTGCGAGGGCAGGTCACCGACTTCATCCAGGTGTACTGGCGCGCGTGGTCGTGGCCGGCGTTCAACGTGGCCGATTCGGCGATCTGCGTGGGGGCGATCGCATTGATCGTGGCCGGGCTGTTTGTGCGCACGCCGCAGCGGGATAATTGAGGCATGGAAATCATCCTCGCCAATCCGCGCGGCTTCTGCGCCGGCGTCGACCGCGCCATCGCGATCGTCGAGCGCGCGCTGGAAAGCTACGGCGCGCCGATCCACGTGCGCCACGAAGTGGTGCACAACCGCTATGTCGTGGAAGGCCTCAAGCGCAAGGGCGCGGTGTTCGTGGACGAGCTTTCCGAAGTGCCCGACGGCGCCACCGTGATCTTCAGCGCGCACGGTGTCTCGCAGGCGGTTCGCGAGGAAGCGGCACTGCGCGGACTGAAGGTGTTCGACGCGACCTGTCCGCTGGTGACGAAGGTGCACATGGAGGTCGCGCGCCACGGGCGGCAGGGCCGTGATGTGGTGCTGATCGGCCACGCCGGTCATCCGGAAGTCGAAGGCACGATGGGCCAGTGGGACGCGCGCAACGAAGGTGCGATCCATCTGGTCGAAACACTTGAAGATGTCGCCGCGCTGGATACCGCGCGACCGGACAATGTGGCCTACGTCACCCAGACCACGCTGTCAGTGGACGATACGAAGGCGATCATCGCCGCGTTGCGCGAGAAATTCCCGCACATCGAAGGTCCGCGCAAGGACGACATCTGCTACGCCACCCAGAACCGCCAGGACGCGGTGCGCGAACTCGCAAACGAATCCGACCTGGTACTGGTCGTCGGCTCGCGCAACAGTTCCAATTCCAATCGCCTGCGCGAACTCGCCGAAAAGCAGGGCGTGCGTGCCTTCCTGATAGACGGTCCGGACAGCATTGATCCGGAATGGCTGAAGGGTGTGCGGAAGATCGGCGTGACTGCGGGCGCCTCGGCCCCCGAACAGCTGGTCCGCGAGGTGATCGCGCACCTGCGTGAACTGGGCGCGACATCCGTGCGCGAGCTGCATGGTGAGCCGGAGGACGTCACCTTCGCGCTACCGAAAGAGCTGCGCGGCAGCGACCGTCACCCACTGTAGGAGCGCGCCTGCGCGCGACGAATGGTGCCGCAGAGAGGAGTCGAACCTCCGACCTACTGATTACGAATCAGTTGCTCTACCAACTGAGCTACTGCGGCGTGTCTTTCGATGCAACCGGCGGGTCAAGACCCGCCCTACGGTATGCGGGGAACGGGAAAGTTTAGAGGCCATGCGCGATGCGCGCAATGATGGGCCGCTACACCCACCATGCAATGCGTCCCTCCCCGACGTCATTCCGGGCCGTGCGCAGCGCGCGGAACCCGGAATCTGCTCTTCGCGCATACAGATTCCGGATTGCCGCTACGGTGGTTGCGGAATCAAGCGCCGTCCATGGCGGGGAGCTCCGCGGTCGCCTGCATGCAGGCTCCTACAAAGCGGCTGTCGTGGAGCGAGCGTGCTCGCGACCCGATGTGCGGCAGTTCCGCAGGTCCGGCTGAGCGCAGCGATGCGGCGTCCTGGTCGCGCGCAGGCGCGCTCCTACCAGGAGCGTCGCCGGGGCGAGGGCTCCGTGGCGCCTGCCGCAGTTCCCTGACCGGAGCGGAGCGCAGCAAGGCCCTGCCACTGTTCCTGTGCGCCATTTCCGGTTCCCGCGCCGCTCGTCGGCTACTCTCGACCACTCGTCGCCCGGTTGTTGGCAGCCGATCCGGCCGCGGCCATGCTTCAAGGCGCGCAATTGGGGGTGGGGCATGCGTGCCGGGGAGCCAAAGCCAATGATCCGTTTCGCTTCGCCGCGCGGCACGCGCGGCGTGTCCATGATCGAGGTGCTGGTCGCGGTCGTGATCTTCAGCCTCGGCCTGCTCGGCCTGGCGCTGATGCAATTGAAGGGCGCCACCTTCACCAAGGATTCCGGCGCGCGCAGCGCGGCGGTACTGCTGGCCCGCAGCCTGGCCGACCGCATGCAGGCCAATCCGCAAGGCGTCTCCGACGGCGATTACGTCTTTACCAGCGGCAGCAGCAAACCGGCTTATACCGATTGCTCCTCGATCACCACTGGCTGCACGCCTTTGCAGGTTGCGCAGAACGACATCAATGCCTGGCTGACCCAGATGTCTGCGGCAATGCCGGCCTCCGCGAGCACCGCGCCGATGGGGCAGGTCGTGCAAAACAAGGACTCGAGCGGCAATCCCGACGGCACCTACACCATCACCGTGCAGTGGAGCGGCCTGGGCGTCCTCGACAGCAACACCAGCACCACCAACAGCAACAGCAGCGAATCCGACAGCTTCGTATACGTGCCGAGGGCCGGCGGATGAACATCATGCTTCCGCATTCCGCTTACCCGGGCGCGCACGCGCGCAGGGCGGGTTTTTCGCTGATCGAGATGATGATTGCGCTGCTGCTCGGCGCGCTGGTGGTGGCCGGGCTGATCAACGTGCTGATGGCCAATCGCCAAGCCTATCACCTGCAGGAGGCCGACAACTACAACCAGCAGAACATGCGATTCGCGATGGATCGCATCGGCTGGTCGCTGCGCCAGGCCAGTTTCTGGGGCGCCGTCAAGCCGAACGTGATCAGCGGCTCGCCTGCGGTTGGCCAGACCACCGCAAGTTGCACGCAAGCCTGGGTGCTGGCCGTCAGCAATCCGGTATATGGCTACGACGGCGCCAGCAGTTTTCCGGTCGGCAGCGATTGCGTGCCGGCCTACGTCAGCGGCACGGACGTGCTGGTGGTGCGCTATGCAGGTCCGGACGCGGTGCCGTGGTCGGCGGCCACGGCGCCGACCTTGAATGCCAAGCAGGTTTATCTCGAAACCCGCGCCGGCATGACAGCGCAATTGTTCTCCGGCAGCTACATCCAGACGTATCCGTACGTGAACGGGGCCGCGCCGCAGGAGGGCACCTACATCTACCCCTACTCGTTCGAGGCGTATTACCTGCGGCCGTGCAGCAATGCCGATTCCAGTGGCAAGTGCAGCGCGAGTTCCGACGGCGGCAACCCGATCCCGACCCTGATGCGCATGCGGCTGGACTCTTCGGGCAACCTGATCACCGAGCCGGTGGTCGAGGGCGTCGAGCAGTTGCAGTTCGAGTACGGCATCCGCGATCCCAACGGGACCAGCCCGGTGCCGATCCGCTATGAGGACGCCACCACGGCCACGACGAAGGGCGACTGGGCGAACGTGATCTCGGTGCGCATCGGTTACGTGTTGCGTTCGGCGACGCGCGACACCCGCGTGCCGCACCCGTTCGACAGCCAGACCACCGACGTCACGCAGGCCAATTATCCGCGGCGGCTTTCCGGCGATTGCGAATACAAGGTGGCCAGCGACGGAACCGCCTCGATCACATCGGGGTGCACGGGCTTCGGTACCGGTTCGCTCGGCGACAAACCCCAGCAATACACCCGGATCCAGATGACCGCCGTGGTGCAGTTGCGCAACCCCATCAGGCAGATCTGACCATGCGAGCCACCTCGATCAGGCGTTTTCAACACATCCCCGCGCCATCGCGGCAGCGTGGCATGGCGCTGTTCGTCGGACTGGTGTTCCTGGTCGTGCTGTCGCTGGTGGCGGTGATCGCCATGCAGAGCACCTTCCTGGAAATGCGCATGGCCACCAACGTCGCGCGCCATGAAGAAGCGTTCCAGATGTCGGATTCGATGCGCGGCGCCCTTGGGCCGTTCCTGGAAGCCAACCTGCTGACCGGCGGTTGGCCGGTCAGCTGGGGCGGCACGGCCCCGGACAGCCAGTTCGACTGGAGCTCCGTCTGTCCGAATGCGAGCTTGCCGGTGACCGCCGCCAATTGCCCGCTGGTGAACACTTTCAAAACCGCTATCGCGGGTGCGACGACGCCATTCAAGCAGATCACCGGGCCACTCGATCCGGGTGAACAGCCTTACGACCCGAGCACATGGGTCACCGACTTCACCCTCACGCAGGCCAATCCCAACGGCATCGGCAAGATCGCGGCGAGCATTTCGCTGGTGCCGGACGGCATCGTGCCCAACCAGGGCTCCGGTACCGCGCAGGCGGCCGGTTATCGCGGACTCGGCGTCTCCACCGCCGCCGGAGGGTTCGCCAAGTTCTTCGAAGTGCAGGCGATAGGCCTCTCGCCCAGCGATGGCAGCAACGGCCGCGCCGTCACGATTGCCCAGTACCGCACGGTCACGCGCTGACCGCGTCCCTTCAGATCGAGAATCGCCATGTCCCTCGGCAGCTTCAAAATCCGCAGACCCGGCCTGAAGCAGTTCCTCCTGGCAGGTGTATGGATGTTCCTGGTCGCGCCGCTGGTCGTGACGCTGGTCGCGCGAGCCACTCTTACCTCCACGACCACGGAAGCAAATTACAACCTGTTTCCGGTGCAGAACGTCAGCATCCAGCAGCCGCTCGCGATGCTGCTGCTGTCGCGCGACGACAAGCTGTTCTTCCGCGCGTTCTCCGATTACAGCGACCTGGACGGCGATGGGGTGTTGAACACCACCTACACCGACACGTTCAACTACGCGGGCTATTTCGATCCGAAACTTTGCTACTCGTACAACTCGGGCCAGTTCATTGCAGCGGCGCAGGGCGCAGGCACCAATGGCCACACATGCAGCAGCCAATGGAGCGGCAACTTCCTCAACTGGGTGACGATGTCGCGGATTGATGAGGAACGCTACGTGCTGTACGGCGGCCGGCGTGTGGTGGACACCGGCGACACCACCGTGCTGCAGCGCGCCTATATCCCGAACGACGGGCACGCCTGGGTCAAGATCTACAACGACAATGGTTCGTTCACTCCGAACAGCGGCACGTACAGCTATTGCAACGCCACAATCGGTGCCGCGGGGACGAACTCCCAATCGGACAACACCACCCCCCCCTTGATGCGAGTGGCGAGCGGCACCTGGGCCAGTTGGGCCGCGTCGAATTACACCCAATGTCAGCTCAGCACCGATACGGTCAACGCAAACGATCCCTCCAAGGGCACGGAGTTTCCGTCCAGTACCACCGATTATGCCGTCAAGGTCCAAGTCTGCAGCACGACCGCGCCGGTGATGGAGTCGTTCTGCAAGTCGCACATAGACAACAGCGGCGTCACCCATTACAAGCCGGAAGGATTGCTGCAGCAATTCGCCACGGCGATCCGCTTCGGCCTGATGACCGGCAGCTGGCGGAATCCTCGTGCGGGTGGCGTGCTGCGCCGGAATATCGGCCTGATCGAAGGCAATGGTGACGGGACCTGCGCGGATGCGCGCAACGAAATAGACCAGAAAACCGGCCAGTTCTGCTACATCGAGAACAGCACACCGGCCATGGCCGGCATCGTCAGCACGCTCGACAATTTCCGCGTGTACGGCTGGGCACCGACGGGCAACAACGACCAGACCTACTCCGACTGTTCGACCTTCGGCATCCAGAACCGTCAAAACAATTCAACCGCACAGAGCGTTCCCTACCTGAAGGATCCCGGGCTGACCTCCGGCAGCAACGCCCAGGCTTGCAGCGAGTGGGGCAATCCTTTGGCCGGCATGTACGCCGAAGCGCTGCGCTACATCCAGCATTTCAACGGGACCAGCGTGCTGGCACCCACGAGCACGTTTACCAGCGGCCTGACGCTTGGCGGCGGTGATACCAGCAGTGGGGCCGCGGTCACCGGTGGCAGTGGAGACAGCGGTGACCTGGTTCCGAACCTGCCGGCCCCGAAATGGCTGGACCCCTATACCGAAACTGCAGGTGACGGCGGCGCCAACGCCTGCTCGCAGTGCAACATCATCGTGCTCTCCACCGGCGAGCCAAGCTTCGATGGCAACAGCCCGGAGGTGCCTACCGTACCGGCGATTCCGCAGCAAGCCTACAACGCCACGACAACCGTCGGTAATAACGAACTCGGTAGCGGCGGCCTTAGCACCAAGCAATATCTTGTTGGTCGTTATCTAAGTTCGCCCGCCGATCTGACCGTGGGCGTTGCTTCGCCTACGGCGGACACTTCGACAGACGAATGCGTCCAAACAGGTGTGACGGACCTCGGCCTTGTGCGCGGCATCTGTCCCGAAACGCCCAGCACGGAGGGAAGTTTCTATCTCTCGGGCTTGGCCTACGAGGCCTGGACCCACGACATGCGGCCGGACCTCAACAAGGACGGCAAGTCCCCTCATTACATCAAGACCTACACGATCCAGCTTTCCGAACCATTGCCGTCTTTTGACATCTACACCAACGACGGACTGAACAAGATCACGGTCATCCCGAACTGCACCATCTCGAGCTCGGGTACGGCTACCACCACCTCGCGCCGTTGCGGCTTCATGAACCTGAAGGTCGGCGCGGTCACCAATCCGAATACAAACATCACCTATGGCCTGACCCCCGGCAAGGATTCTTCGGGCAATCCGTACGGAAGCTATACCGTCTACTGGTCCGATTCGCCCTACGGCTCGCATTACGGCATCAGCGCGGTGCAGGTGATCACCTACTGCGTGGGTTCCGCGTGCACGCTGTCCAACATCCAGGCGTACATGTGCAAGACGCAGAACAGCGGCGACCCGGTGACCATGCC
>DASSFA010000146.1:0-2553 GCA_035694895.1 Rhodanobacteraceae bacterium
CAAGAACGCGGCCGCCGTGTACGAGCTGATGCTGGAACTCAATCACGAGATCGGCACCAGCTTCGTGCTGGTTACCCACGATCCTCACCTGGCCGCGCGCATGGATCGCGTGCTCGAACTGGCGGACGGCAAGCTCCGGCCATTCGTGGCCGATAGCTGAGACCGGGATGTTCGCGCGCAGGGAGGGCGACGCGAAACGCAATCCACCGGGCCCGATCGCCTGCGGACTCGCATTGCTGATCGGTGCCTTGCTGGTGCAGACCCTGCCACAACTGCCGCCGCGATGGCTGGATTGGCTATTGATCCTCGCCATCCCGGCGCAAGCCGGGATCCATTTTGCTTTTCGACGGAATGGCAAAGGAAGCCCGATAGTCGGCGCGGCACTGGTGCCGCTGGCCATCGCGATCGCCGCTTTCGGCTGGACGGCGCTGCGGGCCGACATGGCCATGCACGCGCGCCTGCCGCACGCGCTGGAAGGTCGCGACTTGGTCGTCGTCGGCACGATCGAAGACCTGCCGCAGACACAAACCGAATCCACGCGCTTCGATTTCGAAGTCGCGCGCGCGTCGCTGAACGACGTATCCATTCCGTTGCGCGGCAATTTGCGGCTGTCGTGGTATGCGCCGCGCCACGGCGCCGTACCGAAGCTGGAGCCGTGCGCGAGCTGGCGGCTGCGCGTCCGGCTGAAACGGCCGCGTGGGCTGATCAATCCCGGCGGATTCGATTTCGAACGCTCGGCGTTGCAGCAGCGGATCGTCGCGACCGGTTACGTGCGCGAGGATCCGGCCAACGTGCAGTTGTCGAGCGCGGCATGTGTGGACTGGCTGCGCGCGCGCATTTCGAGATCGATCGCGGGCGCGCTGCCGGATGATCCGCACGCCGCGCGCCTGCTGCGCGCGCTGAGCGTGGGCGACCAGCGTGCGCTGGATGAATCGGACTGGCAGGTCGTGCGCGCCACCGGTGTCAGCCATCTGATCGCGATCTCCGGGTTCCATGTCGGCCTCGCCGCGATCTTCGCCGCGCTGCTGGTGCGCGGACTGTGGTGGCTGTTCCCGGCATTGGCGTTGCGCGTGCCACGCCCGATCGCCGAAGCGGGCATCGCCTTGCCCGCCGCGATTGCCTACGGCGCGCTGGCCGGCTTCGGCCTGCCGACTACGCGCACGCTGTGGATGATCGGTGCGGTGTCGCTGTCGCGCATCCTGCGTCGCGGCGGCGGCATGGGAGAGGGCCTGGCACTCGCTCTGTGCGCGATCCTGGTCGTGGATCCGTTGTCGGTGCTGTCGGCCGGGTTCTGGCTGTCGTTCGCCGGCGTCACGTTCCTGGCCTGGACCCTGGCGCGCGGCAGCGGTTGGCGCGGATACCTGCGCGAGATCGGCCTGGCCCCACTGCTCATGACCGTCGCGCTGCTGCCACTGACCGTGTGGTTCTTCGGACAGGCATCGCTGGTCGGTCCGCTCGCGAACCTGATCGCGGTGCCGTTCATCAGCTTCGTGATCGTGCCGCTGACCTTGATCGCGAGTGCGCTGCTTTTGCCGATGCCTTCGCTCGGCGTCCCGCTGCTGCATGTCTGCGGACGGCTGGCCGATGCGCAATGGTGGATCCTGCAGAAGTTCGCGGCCTGGCCTGCTGCGCTGCATTACTTCCCGCAATCCGGTGCGCCCGCGTTCGTGCTCGCCTGCATCGGCGCCATATGGTTTCTTGCGCCGCGCGGTGTGCCCTCGCGCGCCCTTGCGTTGCTGCTGTTCGTTCCGCTGTTGTGGCCCCGCGCGCAATCGCCGCGCCTTGGCGGTTTCGATGCGATGGTGGTGGATGTGGGGCAGGGCTTGTCGGTGCTGGTACGCACGCGCGACCACGCGTTGTTGTACGACACCGGTGCGCGTTATCCGTCCGGTTTCGATCTGGGCGAAGCGGTCGTCGTGCCGGCGCTGCACGCGTTGGGCGTGGATCGCCTCGATACGCTGATCATCAGCCACGGCGACAACGATCACGCCGGTGGCGCCCATGCCGTGCTGGCGGCATACCCCGCCGCGCACGCGTTCGGCGGCGAACCGGGCCGTGGCGACGTCCCGCTGGAGCAATGCGAAGCGGGACAGCGCTGGAACTGGGACGGTGTGGACTTCCGTGTGTTGTCACCGGTGCCGCCGGTGGATGTGCACGGCAACGACGCCGGCTGCGTGCTCCTGGTAAGCGGCGTGGGAGGGGAACTGTTGCTTCCGGCGGACACGACGGCCAGGGTGGAACCCGCGGTCGCGGATGCAGTCGTCACGGGCGAAAGCGCGCGCGATCCGCCGCTGGTGCTGGTCGTCCCGCACCATGGCAGCAAGACCTCCTCAAGCGAGGATTACCTGCGTGCGCTGCATCCGCGCCTTGCGATCGCCTCGGCGGGATACCGCAATCGCTTCGGTCATCCTGCCAGGGAGGTCGCCGCGCGCTACGCACAGCTCGGCATTCCGCTCTCGGCCACCTTCGACACCGGGGCGGTGCGCATCGCGTTTCCGGCGAACGCGCCGCCGCTCATCATTTCGGAAGAGCGCATCGCGCAGGCGCATTACT
>DASSFA010000147.1:0-6077 GCA_035694895.1 Rhodanobacteraceae bacterium
CGCTCTTGGAAGTTCCTATCACCAGCAGCCAGGTCACCGCGACGCCGATCAGGAACGCCAGCAGGTTGAATCCGCCGCCGAGCGTGGGCCCGACTTGGAGCCAATGCGGAAGCGACAATGCACCCGGCTTGACCAGGCCGAAGATGCCGCTGTTGAGCAGTCCGTTCACGTAGCCTGACCAGCCCACGCACACGGCGGTGGCGCCGATCGCGTATTCGAGTACCAGCGCCCAGCCGACGATCCAGGCGATCAGCTCGCCCATCACGCCGTACGTATAGGTGTAGGCAGAGCCCGAAACCGGCACCATCGCCGCGAGTTCCGCGTAGGCCAAGGCGGCCAGACCGCAGACCACGGCCGCGATCACGAACGACAGCATCATCGCCGGGCCGGCCTTCTGTGCCGCTTCGGCGGTCAGCACGAAAATACCGGTGCCGATAACCGCTCCGATGCCCAGCAAGGTGAGCTGGATCGGCCCGAGTTGCCGCTTCAGTGACTTCTTCTCGGCCGTTGCGAGAATCTGGTCGAGCGGTTTGATTCGCCAGAAGATCATGTGCATTCCCCCGCGGGTTGCTGCGCGTTACGGTGCAGCCTCCGTCGAGGTGGCTGCGAATGATGAGTGTGCGCGGCGCATCCAGCATCGCAGCCAGCCGAGCCTACGCGACGGGCGCTGGATGGGCAAGGGGCCGGGGTCATGCCCTGCCCGAAAACTCCCCCGTCGTCGTGTTGACCCAGACCTTCTCGCCGGTGGTGATGTACTCGGGAACCTGGATTTCGATGCCGGTCTCGAGCTTCGCGGGTTTGGTGCGCTTGGTCGCGCTGGCGCCTTTCAGTTCCGGGGCGGTATCCATCACGGTCAGCATCACACTGGTGGGGATCTGCAGCGCCACCGGAACATCGTCGATCAACTGCACGTGAGCCTCCAGGCCTTCGACGATGTATCCGGCGGCATCGCCGACCGTTTCCGGACCGAGTACATACTGGGTGTAATCCTCGGCATCCATGAAGACGAACGCCTCGCCGTCCATGTAGGAAAAGTTGGCCGCGCGCCGCACCAGTTCCATTTCGCGCAGATCGTCGTCCGCGCGCAGGCTCAAATCCAGCTTGCGTCCGCCCGGAATGGAATACAGGGTGAAGCGGAACGTGACGTTGCCGCCGCGTGCGGTCGGCGCGCTGCGCTCGATATCGCGCACCTGGTACACGGTGCCGTCGTGCTCGACGACGTTGCCCTTCTTGACCTCGGAAGCTTTCATAAGCAGAACCCGGAAGGTTGAGGAGCGAGTAGCGAGGGCGCGAAAACCGGGGACAGTGGGTTGTGCGGGATACTCAAAGACGCAATCGTGCGCCCTCACTACTCACCCCTCGTCCCTGGCCCCTCGCTCTTATTTGGGTTGCAACCTCACGGCACCATCGAGGCGTATCGTCTCGCCGTTGATGTACCGGTTGCCGATGATGAAGGCCACCGTGCGTGCGAATTCTCCCGGTTGCCCCAGGCGCGAAGGGAAGGGAATGGAGGCCGACAGCGATTGCTGCACTGCCTCCGGCATGCCGTCCACCATCGGCGTCCAGAAGATGCCTGGCGCGATCGTCGCGACACGGATGCCAAAGCGCGCCAGCTCCCGCGCCATCGGCAGGGTCATCCCGACCACGCCGCCCTTGGAGGCCGAATACGCGGCCTGGCCGATCTGGCCCTCGTAAGCGGCGACGGATGCGGTATTGACGATCACGCCACGCTCGCCGTCCTCACCCGCTTCGTTTTGCTGCATCAGTGCGGCGCCGGCCTTGGCGACATTGAAGCTGCCGACCAGGTTCACCATCACCGTGGTCTGGAATTGCGACAGCGGCATCGGGCCTTCCTTGCCGAGCACGCGGCCGGCACCCAGGATGCCCGCGCAGTTCATCACCACGTTCACGCCGCCCATCGCATCGCGTGCGGCGCCCACGTTGGCGATGACTTCGCTTTCGGACGTCACGTCGGTGCGGAAGAAACGCGTGCCGTTGCCCAGGGCCTCCGCGGCCTGCCGGCCCTTCTCCTCGTTGACGTCAAGCAGCGCGACCTTGCCGCCCTGCGCCGCCAGATACTGCGCGACGGCGTGACCGAGCCCGGACGCGCCGCCGGTGATGACTGCCTTCACCTGATCGAGTTGCATGGAGTTCTCCGCAAGCAAACGCAGCATTCTAGGGTAGGAGCGCGCCTGCGCGCGACAAGGATTCCTTGCCGAGAAATTTGCGGTGAGCTGCAGACGAACCGGACGTGGCAGAGCCGTGTCGCCGTCGGGCGCAGGCGCGACTCCTACAAGTCGAGTATGAAAAACCGGTTGCAGCCGTGGTGGCCGGTGGCGCCCAGAGGCGCGCACAGCGGCTGGAATCCGAATTTCGCGTACAGCGCCTGTGCGGCATCCATTCCGGTCAGCGTTTCCAGGTAGCAGCGGCCAAACCCGAGCTCGCGCGCCGCCCGCAGGCAGCGCTGCATCATCGCGCGGCCGGCGCCCCGCCCGCGCAGTGCGGGAAGGAAATACATCTTGCGCAATTCGCAAACGTCCGGATCGCCTCCGTGGAGTGGCGCTACGCCGCCGCCGCCCAGCACTTCGCCATCGGCTTCGACCACGAAATAGGCGCTGCGCGGTTGCGAATAAGCCGCGTGCATCGCGTCCACTTCCGCATCGTGGATGGCGAAGCCCGGGCCGTCGGCGCCGAATTCCGGCATCACGGTGCGGATCACGCGCGCGACCGCTGCATCGTCGCGCGCTTCTATGGGGCGGATCAGGAAGTCCTCGGACATGGGCGCCTGCGTTCTTGGCAAAACGCAATTATGCGTCTGTCCGGGAAAGCCGCAACGGAGATCGACGTTCCTTCCAAAGTGTGCGGCATTCCGATGCAAGCCTGACGCGTCCGGATTGCCGCGCGCCGCAGGTTGGCCAGGAGATCAGTGCCGCGTGGAGGTGACGCTCAGGAACTCCTGCATCGCGCGATCGTCCATCGGCGAGGCGAGCAGGAACCCTTGCACGTTGGTGGCGCCATGGCGGGCGAAGAATTGGCGTTGAGGTTCGGTTTCCACGCCCTCCGCCGTCACGGTCAGATCGAGGCTCTCGGCCAGTCGCACGATGGCCTCGCAGATCGCGCAGTCGGCGGTGTCCGTGGGAATGCCCTGCACGAAAGCGTGGCTGATCTTCACCCCGTCCAGTGGCAGCCGGCGCAGGTAGTTGAGCGAGGAATAACCCTCGCCGAAATCGTCGATCAGCAATCGCACGCCCATGCCTTTCAGTGCAGCGAAGATGTCCAGCGTGTCGGCGGCATCCTCCACCAGCGCACGTTCAGTCAATTCGAGTTCCAGGGTGTCGGGCGGCAGGTGGTATTCCTTCAACGCGGCGGACACCGAATCCAGCAGTGATCCACTCAGCAGTTGCCGGAAGGAAACGTTGACCGCGATGTGCGGCAGCGTCACGCCCGCTTCGCGCCAGGCCTGCCATTGCCTGCACGCCTGCGCGATCGCCCAGGCGCCGATCCGAACGATTTCGCCGGAATTTTCCGCGTGCGCAATGAAATCGGTCGGCTGGATCTCCCCGAGGTTCTTGTTGCGCCAGCGCAACAGGGCCTCGGCGCCGCTGATGCGTCCGTCGGCCAGCGCGAATACCGGCTGGTAGACCAGCCGCAATTCGCGGTTGTCCAGGGCGCGGCGCAGCAGCCGTTCCAGTCGTGCGCGTTCCGCCAGCGCATGCGCGAGTTCCGGCGTGAAGCGTTGCCAGGTGTTGCGACCGCGCCGCTTGGCTTCCGACATCGCCGCGTCGGCATGGTTGATCAACTGCTGCGAATTGCCGCCATCGTCCGGACAGATGGCGATGCCGATCGAAACCGTGAGGGTGAATTCCTCGCCCTCGTGCACGAACGGTTTGCGGAAGGCGCTGACGATGCTGTCCGCCACTGCCTGCAGGTTCGAATCCGTGCCTGCATCGCGCAGCAGGACCGCGAATTCGTCGCCGGAAAAACGCGCGATCAAGCTGCGCGTCCCGGCCAGGCACCGGCACAGCCGGTCGGCCGCACCGATCAGCAGGCGATCGCCGACCGCGTGCCCGGCGGTGGTGTTGATCAAGCGGAAGCGGTCCAAGTCCAGGAAAAGCAGGGCGGGGCGCGAGCCGGCGGAATCCGCCGTGGTGATCGCGCGATCCAGTGCGCCCATCAGGCTGTCGCGATTGGCCAGTCCGGTGATTCGGTCGCTCGAGGCCTGCCGACGCAGTTGTTCCTCGGCGATCTTGCGCTCGGTGATGTCCTGCAGCGTGCCGGTGATGCCGTACACGCGATCATGCCGCAAGAGCGGCCGGCCGACGATGCGCACCCAGCGGTGCCGGCCCAGCGCGGTGGTCATCGGCAGTTCCAGCTCGAAGCCACGCGAGATGGTGCGCGCATCGTGCAGCGCGCTGCGCAGGCGCTCGCGCGCTTCGGGCGAATAGAAATGCAGCGCGCGCGTTTCGTTGATCGCGCTGCCGGGCTCCATGTCGTGGATGCGGTAGACCTGCACGGTCCAGAACAACGTGTTGCGCAAGTCGTCGATTTCCCAGCCACCGATCCCGGCGAGTTTCTGGGTCATTTCGAACAGGTCCGCCTGGCGCTTCAGCGCCGTGACATCGCTGAAAGTGGAGATCACCTGGAATGGCCGCGATTCGCCGGGACGGAATTGCGGCACCGAACTGGACGACAACCAGCGATACAGGTGCAGGTGCGGCAGGTACATCCCGAACACCGCGCTTTCCACGCTGCGGCCGGTGGCCAGCGCGCGCATGCCGGGCAGGTCGTCGAAACCGAGCTCGGCACCGCTCTCGTCCACCAGTCGCCAGCCGGGCGCCGCGTCACGGCGCAGATTGAGCACTTCACTTTCGGACAGTCCGAGGATGCGGCAGGCCGCGGGATTGGCCGAAACGATCAGCCCTTGAGCATCCTGCACCAGCACGCCCTCGTCCATGGCGTTCAAGAGCTGGTGATAACGCGTCTCGACGGCTTGCAGCGCGTCCTGGTCGGGCTCGCGCGACACGCCGCTTCCCTCGGCGCTCACCACGCCGGTGGGAACCGACTGCTGCAACGGGTGCCGCATTGCTGCCCCCTGCGGTACCGGGATACCCGGCACTCACGCCCGCAAGCCTGCGCCTAATGATGCAAAAAAAAAGTTAAAAATGGTGCCGTACAAAGATACGTTTGCGCACGGATTCAACCCTTCTGAGCGCGCACCACGCGGCTGCCGGTGGGGTGCCCCAATTGCGCCGAGAGCCACAGCCCGGTTTCGATCAGGGCTTCCTGATCCACGCCGGTTTCGATGCCCATGCCGGCAAGCATGTAGGCCACGTCCTCGCTGGCGACGTTGCCGGTCGCGCCGTGCGCGTACGGGCAGCCGCCGGTGCCGGAAACGGAACTGTCCACGACACTCACGCCTTCTTCGAGGCAGGCAAGGATGTTCGCGAGCGCCTGGCCATAGGTGTCGTGGAAGTGCACGGCCAACGCCGAGATCGGCACCTGCTCCGCCACCGCGCGCAACATGGCGCGAGCCTTGTCCGGCGTACCCACGCCGATGGTGTCGCCGAGCGAGATCTCGTAGCAGCCGAGCTCGTGCAATCGCTGCGCGACATGCACCACGTCGGCCAGCGGCACCTCACCCTGGTACGGACAACCGAGCACGGTGGAAACGTAGCCGCGCACGCGCACGCCGTCGGTTTTGGCGCGCTGCATCACCGGCACGAAGCGCTCGATGGATTCGTCGATGGAGGCGTTGATGTTCTTGCGGTTGAATGTTTCCGATGCGGCGGTGAACACCGCGATCTCGCTGACGCCCGCCGCGCGCGCGCGTTCATAGCCTTGTTCGTTGGGAACGAGCGCCGGATAGGCCACGCCCGGTTTCTTCTCGATGCCGGCATACACTTCGGCGGCGTCGGCCAGTTGCGGAATCCATTTGGGGCTTACGAAGCTGGTCGCCTCGATGGTGCGCAAGCCGCAGGCGGACAAGCGGTCGATCAGCTCGATCTTCACTGCGGTCGGCACGATGGTCTTCTCGTTCTGAAGGCCGTCGCGTGGGCCGACTTCGACCATGCGTACGC
>DASSFA010000148.1:0-5124 GCA_035694895.1 Rhodanobacteraceae bacterium
ACGCCTTCGAGTTCGCCGGTCGCCTTCTTGATGGCGCGCTCGATGGTGTCCTTGGTCATGTTGGCGTCGAGCGCCTTGTCTATCGCGGTGCGCAGGCGCGGGTTGCCGGCCGGATCGCCGCCGCCGGTCCGCGCGGCCACGCTGATCTCTCGCGAGAGCTTGGTGAACATGCGGCCGCGGCGAGCGTCCTCGGCGTTCTTGCGGCCTTCGATTGATGGACCTCTGCCCATGGGTGCTCTTCCAAAAAGCCAAGCGGCGGATTTTAACCGGAATCAGTGCGATCGTCCCTGATCGCCGCCCGACCTTGCCAAGCCGCAAACTACCGATCCGCTCGCACCATCAAGTCCAAAAGCGGCCAAGGAGCTCTTCGACCATGGACGGCGCTTTATGGCCGCACTGACAGAGCTTGTGCAAGAGCCTGCGTGGTTGTGCCATCCACGCCCGGAATCTCCGTGGCCGCCTGCAAGGTTCCTACGATTCGAAATGCCCGTTGCGCAGGAACGCAACCGTCTGTCGCGCCGCGGTGGCCGAAAGCAGCAGGCCGGTGTGGCTGGCCTGCACCACGCAATGGTCGGCGATTCCGGGCAGGCGAGTCTCCGCCACCGCCACGGTGCCGTCGTGCGCGCCGTCGAAATGCGCCAGGTGCGCGCCGAGCCCGTGCGGCAGGCTGCCGGCGATCACCCCGACCTCGCGGCATCCGTTCCATGTACCCACGCCTTCCAGCAGCGCCTGCATGCTGTACCCGAGCATGCGTGCCCCGATCGGCCAGTGCAGCAGGCCGCGCGCGGCCGCGCTGCCGGTGAGCGGCGTACCGAGGCAGACGATCCGGCCTGGCGGCAGATCATCCACCTCGCACACGCATTGCAGCGCGACGATGCCGCCCAGGCTGTGTCCGACCAGGTGCACGCATCGCGGCGCCGGGCGCTCCTTCGCCAGCGCACGCATCGCGGAGCGAAGCCGCGCCAGCGACCGCTGCGGATGCGCGACCACGCTGGCGTACTCGAACCCGTGCACCGCGAACCCTGCGCGCAGCAGACGCTGGCGCAGCGCGAGCATCGAAAACCCGCGCATCCACAGGCCGTGAAGAAGGATGATGTGTTCGCGGGCCGACGAGGCGCTTTGCATTGACGAAGAAGGATCGAGTGGCGAGTGGCGAGGGTGCTTCGATCGAAGTGCCGCGATTATCGCGCCCTCACTACTCGCCCCTCGTACCTGCCCTCACCTGCACGTGCAACTCTTTCAACTGCCCATCCGGCACGCTGGACGGTGCATCGGTCATAAGATCCTGCGCGCTGGTGGTCTTGGGGAACGCGATCACGTCGCGGATGGATTCGGTACCCGCCATCAGCGCGGCGATGCGGTCGATGCCGAAGGCGATGCCGCCGTGCGGAGGTGCGCCCAGCGTGAGCGCCTTCAACAGGAAGCCAAACTTGGCCTGCGCTTCTTCCGCACCGATGCCGAGCAGTTCGAACACCGCGCTCTGCATTTCCGGACGATGGATGCGGATCGAACCGCCGCCGATCTCGGAACCGTTCAGGACCATGTCGTAGCCGCGCGACACCGCGGTGGCCGCACGCGCGCGCAAGTCTTCGACATCGTCTACCGCCGGCGCGGTGAACGGATGATGCAGGGCGACGAAGCGCTTTTCGTTCTCGTCGTATTCGAACATCGGGAAATCGGTGACCCACAGCGGCTTCCAGCCGTCTTCGACCAGACCGCGGTCGCGCGCGACCTTCAGGCGCAGCGCGCCCATGAAGTCGCAGACCGTTTTCCATTTGCCGGCACCGAACAACAGCAGATCGCCGTTTTGCACGCTCGTGAGTTCGAGCACGCGCGTGAGCGCCGCGTCATCCAGGAATTTCGTCACGGGAGAATTGATGCCTTCGCGTCCTTTCGAGAGATCCTCCACCTTCATCCACGCCAGACCCTTGGCACCGTACTTCGCCACATATGCAGCGAGCTCGTCCAATTGCTTGCGCGACAGTTCGGCACCGCCCGGAACGCGCAGCGCGGCGATGCGCCCGTTGGGATCATTCGCGGGTTCGGCGAACACCTTGAACTCGACGTGCTTCACCGCATCGGCGATGTCCACCAGTTCCATCGCGATCCGCAGGTCGGGCTTGTCGGAGCCGTAGCGGCGCATCGCCTCTTCGTAGGTCATGCGCGGGAACGGATCGGCCAGTTCCACGCCGATGACTTCCTTGAACACGTGGCGGATCAGCGCTTCCACGCAATCCTGCACGTCGCGCTCCTGCACGAACGCGAACTCCATGTCGAGCTGGGTGAATTCCGGCTGGCGGTCCGCACGCAGGTCCTCGTCGCGGAAGCAGCGCGCGATCTGGTAGTAGCGGTCGAAGCCCGCCATCATCAGGATCTGCTTGAACAGTTGCGGCGACTGCGGCAGCGCGTAGAACTGGCCGGCGTGCACGCGCGAGGGCACCAGGTAATCGCGCGCGCCTTCGGGCGTCGCCTTGGTCAGGATCGGCGTCTCGATGTCCTGGAAGCCGCGCGCATCCAGCCAGCCTCGGATCGCGCGCACCAGCCGGATGCGCGTGCGCATCATCTTCTGCATCACGGGGCGGCGCAGGTCGAGGTAGCGGTAGGTCATCCGCAGGTCCTCGTTCGGGTTCTCGTGCAGCGCGAACGGCAGGTCGCGCGCGCGGTTCAGCACCTCGATGGATTCGGCCAGCACCTCGTAGCGGCCGGTGGCGATCTTGTCATTCGGCGTGACGCGCTCGCGCACCGTGCCGGTGACGCGCAGGCAGTCCTCGTAGCCGACCTTGCTGGCGATCACGAACACGTCCGCGCGGTCCGGGTCGGCCACGACCTGCACGATGCCTTCGTGGTCGCGCAGGTCAACGAACACCACCCCGCCATGGTCGCGGCGCGCATCGGCCCAGCCGCACAGGCTGACGCGTTGGCCGAGCGTGTGCTCGCCGATCTGGCCGCAGTAATGGGTACGCATGGTGCGCTCGACTCCGGAGATGATCGCCGCCAACGGCGAGGCAAACCGGAAATGCTAAGCGGTGCGGTGCGGCGCTGCAAACGAAACACCCGCCATGCGGCGGGTGCTTCGGCGGGAAGGCGCAAACATCACCATCTGCGGTCGATCATGAACTGGCCCCCGCAGCCACGGTCCACCCAGATGCCGGCGCGATTCCAGCCCCAGGTGCTGCCTTCGACGCAGGCCGAGTCGGACGTCTGCCGCTGCAGATAGACACGCCCGCGCCGGCCGACATCCACCTGGCAGAAGGCGTAGCGGTATTGCGGGCTGCCGCAGGACATCATGAACTGGTGGTCCCAACCGGGCGGCGGATACCAGCCGCCGGGGCCGTACCCGCCGGGCGCAAAGCGCGCACGGCAGCCGCGATCCACCCACACGCTTCCGTCTCTAACGCCCCAGGTATCTCCGCGGACGCAGGCACTGGACGAAATCTGCTGGACGATTTGCGCGCCGCCGCGCCACGGCAGTCCGCACTGGTTGTAGCGACCGTCGTGGCTTTCGCAAACGATGGTCTGGCCGCGGTCGTAACTTGGCGGATACGGGCCACCCTGGTAGTACCCCGGCGGTGGCGCATTGCTGTAAACGGTTTGTGCGCCGGCGCAGGCAGCAGCGGCAAGAGCGAAGGCGGCGAAGAACCCGGTGATGGCACGCATGGTTTGCATCCTTTTCGCGATGGGCGATTCCAGTCTCCGCAAGCCGTTCTGAACGGAAGCTGGCGCGCTGCCGTTGCGCCGCGCAGCCGTTCAGTCGACCGATGCCGCCGCCGCGGCGGACGCGCTCGCCGGTTTCGCGGACGCGGTTTCGGCGGGTTTCGGCGCCGCCGGTTCGGACTTGCCGCTTGCCGGCTCCTCCTTCTTCTTTGCCGGCTCGTCGGAGCCCGCGAGATTGCGCTTCTTGTCCTTGTCGGACTTGAAGTCCGTCTCGTACCAGCCGCTGCCGGCGAGCCGGAACGCCGGCGCGGTCACCTGCCGCTTCACCGAGTGTGCGTTGCATTCGGGGCATTCGGCGGGATCCGGATCGGACAATTTCTGCAGGCGGTCGAAGCTGTGCCCGCAGGCTTCGCAACGGAAAGCGTAGATAGGCATGGCATCTTTCCCGGAATGGAAGATGGCCGGGATTTATGAGTCCCGGCCTGAAAAATCAAGCCGCATCGGCCGCGTAGAGCTCCAGCAGCTCGGCTTCGGCACGCTCCAGTTCCTCGCGCAGGGTGTCCTGCCGGCGCGCGATTTCCGCCGCGCGCGCGCCGCCATCCACGTAGACCGCAGGATCGGCGAGTTCCCCGGCGAGGGCATCCATGCGCGACTGCAATTCGGCCAGACGCGCTTCGGCCTTCACCATGCGCTGCGGATTGGGCTTCGCGGTTTTCCGCGGCGCCGGTTTTGGCGCCCCGGCCGCGGCGATGCCCGCCTCGCGCGCATCCTCCGCCGGGCGTGCGCGCAGCCAGGCAGCGTAATCATCCAGATCGCCGCCGAAGTGTTCGACACGACCATTCGCCACGCGCCAGAAGCTGTCGCAGACCAGCCCGATCAGGTGGCGGTCGTGCGACACCAGCACGATCGCACCGGGAAAATCCGAAAGCGCCTCGGCCAGCGCCTCGCGCATGTCCAGATCCAAATGGTTGGTCGGCTCGTCGAGCAGCAGCACATTGGGCTTGCACCATGCGATCAGCGCCAGCGCAAGCCGCGCGCGCTCCCCGCCGGAGAACCCGTCCACGCTTTCGAACGCGCGGTCGCCGGGAAAATTCCAGCGACCGAGGAAATCACGGAATGCCTGCGCGGATTCGTTCGGCGCAATCTCGCGCAGGTGATCCATCGGCGTCTGCCCCGCATGCAGCGCTTCCACCGTGTGCTGCGCGAAGTAGCCCAGTTGCAGATCCGGGTGCGCGCCGCGTTCGCCGGCAAGCAGCGGCAGTTCGCCGACCAGCGTTTTCACCAGCGTGGATTTGCCAGCCCCGTTGGGGCCGAGCAGGCCGATGCGGTCGCCGGCCTCCAGGCCGAAGCGGACATCCTGAAGGACCACGACACTGCTCTTCCCTTCTCCCTCCGGGAGAAGGTGGCGCGCAGCGCCGGATGAGGGTTCGGAGAAATTTGCAGCCCCTCGATTACCCGGACCCTCACCCC
>DASSFA010000149.1:0-4950 GCA_035694895.1 Rhodanobacteraceae bacterium
TCCCGGCGCCTTTGCCGATGAGCAATTCGCGGCGCTGCTGGAAGCGCCGTATCGCGCGCATCCTGCACTCGACGCCGAGGCGTTGCTGGCCGCGACGGGCAGATGGTGCGAACGCGCGCTGCGCAAGGGAGCGCGACTGTCCGCATGATCCATTTCGCCTGGCCATGGATGTTCGCGCTGCTGCCATTGCCGCTGCTGGCGTGGTGGCTGCTGCCGCCCGCGCAGGTGTCGGCCATGCGCCTGCCGCACCGGATCGCCCCCACGCGTGCGCGTGCGCGCAATGCGAATCGCTGGCGCCTGCCCGTCGCGCTGCTCGCGTGGCTGCTCGCGGTAACCGCCGCCGCGCGCCCGCAGCAGATAGCACCCCCGGAAGCACTGGTGCGCAGCGGTCGCGCGCTGATGCTGGCGGTGGATGTGTCCGGCAGCATGGCCATCCAGGACATGCCACTCGGCACGCAGATGGTCAGCCGCTTCGCGGCGGTGAAGGCGATCGCCGGCGACTTCGTTTCACAACGGCAGGGAGATGAAGTGGGACTGGTGCTGTTCGGCACGCATGCCTACCTGCTGACGCCACTGACGTTTGACGTCGACACCGTGGCCAAGCAACTGGACGGCGCGGCAATCGGCCTCGCCGGGCGCGAGACGGCACTCGGGGATGCGATCGTGCTGGCGATCAAGCATCTCTCTAAGTTGCCGGCAAGCTCGCGCGTGCTGGTGTTGCTGACCGATGGCGTGAACACCGCCGGTTCGGTCGCGCCGCTGGACGCCGCGCGCCTCGCAAGGTCCGCGGGCGTGCGCATCTACACCATCGGCATCGGTTCGGCCGGCAGCCAGACCCTGAGCGTGTTCGGCATGCAGATCCCGGCACCGGATCAGGACCTGGATGTTTCGACCCTGAGTTCGATCGCGCAGCAGACCGGCGGGAAGTTCTTCCGCGCGGCAGATGCGGATCAGCTCGCCGATGCCTACCAGGCGATCGACAAGCTGGAACCGCTGGCGCGCGGCGATGCCTTGTTGCGCCCGCGCGAGGAGCGCTTCCCGTATCCGCTGGTGGCGGCGCTGCTGCTCGGTTGCGCGCTGTTGCCCTGGCGCGGCGTGTTGCGCGTGGTGGCCGCATGATGGCGCTGCACTTCCTGCGGCCGTGGTGGTGGCTGGCAATGTTGCCGCTGCCGCTGGTGCTCCATGCGCTGGCACGCAGCGCCGGCGGCCATGGTGCGTTCGCGCGGCTCGCGGATGCCACGTTGCTGCCGCACCTCATGCAAGGTGCAGGATCGCGCCGGCGCTGGGCGCTGCTGCTGGCGGGCGTGGTCTGGCTGCTCGCGGTCGCGGCACTTTCCGGCCCGGCGTGGCAGCGCGCACCGACGCCGCTGTATGCCAATGGCGCGGCGCGCGTGGTCGCGCTGTCGCTGTCCGACGACATGCGTGCGCAGGATCTCAAGCCCGATCGCATGACACGCGCGCGTTACGCGGTGCGCGATCTGCTGGACAGCGCCGGTGACGCACGCGTCGCCTTGGTCGGTTACGCCGGCGATGCGTTCGTGGTGGCGCCGCTGACGCCGGACAAGCAGACGGTCTTGAATCTGCTGGGCGCCTTGAATCCCGACGTGATGCCGGCACCCGGCAACAACGGCGCGCGCGCGATCGGGCAATCGATGGCACTGCTTCAGCAGGCGCACATCCGCGGCGGCGAGATCGTGCTGGTCACCGACGATGCCGGACAATCTGCGGTGGATGCGGCACGCAAGGCGCGCGCCGAAGGTGTGCGCGTGGACGTGCTCGGCATCGGCACGCGCCAGGGTGCGCCGGTGCCGCTGCCGGACGGCGGTTTTGTGCGCGACAGCGGCGGGGTGCATGTCGCTCAGCGCAACGATGCTGCGCTGCGCGATGTCGCGAATGCCGGCGGCGGGCAGTATGCGCCACTGGAGGAAGACGGCAGCGGCGTGGCCGCGCTTGGCGCGCCGGCCGCGACGCAGGGTTCCGATGCCGCGCACCAGCACGCCAACGTGTGGCGCGATGGCGGCGTGTGGCTGCTGATTCCCCTGCTGCCGCTGGCGGCGCTGGCGTTCCGGCGCGGCTGGCTGTGTGCGCTGGCGCTGGTGTTCATTACGCCATTTGCGCACGCCTCCGCCTGGGATTCACTGTGGGCACGGCCCGATCAGCGTGCCGCGCAAGCATTGCGCCAGGGCGATTACGCGCAAGCCGGCAAGCTCGCACGCGATCCGCAGTTGAAGGGCGCTGCAGCGTATCGCAGCGGCGACTACGCAAGTGCCGAGAAGTACTTCATGCAGGGCGGCGACGCGCGTTCCGAGTACAACCTTGGCAATGCATTGGCGAAAGCCGGGCAGTACGGGCAGGCGATCGCGGCTTACGATCGTGCCCTGCAGCGCGATCCGAACTTCAACGATGCGCGCGCCAATCGCGAATCGGTGGAGGACTGGCTCAAACGCCATCCGCCGCAATCGCAGAACTCGGGCGATCAGGGCACGCAAGGCAATCCTTCCGGCAAGTCGCAACGAGGCTCCGGTTCTTCGTCGAAAGGATCGCAGCATGGCGCGCGGCAGAACGGAGAGCAGGGAAGCGGCAACGATGCGCGCAACCAGCGCGCCCAGGCGGGCTCGAACAACGGGCATGCGAGCGACGCGCAGAATGCCGACAGCGCCGCGGGCAAGGCCTCGAACGGCGGAGAGGCCGGCGACAGCGGTGCCTCGCTGGCCGAGGATGCGCAACAGCGCGCACAACTGGCGCGCGCACAACAGGCGTTGCGGCAGGAACTGGCTCGGCGGCCATCGAATGCCGGCAGCGATCAACGTTCGCGCAACGCACAAGGCGCTTACGCGCTGGGTGCCGCACCTTCGGGCGATGATGAAGGCAGGTTCAACCCGCAGCAGCGCGCCATGCTTGATGCCGTGCCGGACGATCCCGGCGCGCTGTTGCGGCGCAAGTTCATGCTGGAATGGCAGCGCCGGCATGGCCAGCAACCGGATGATGGTGATCAATGATGGCGCGCCGCGTGTTCCTGCTTCTGTCGTTGCTGCTGCTGGGGCCGTTCGCGCGCGCGGCAAACCCCTCCGGCGGTTTGCACGCCTTCCTCGATCGCGATCACGCGGCGCTGGGGGACACGGTCACCCTGAACATCGAAGGTCCCGCCGCGCTGTCCGCCGCGCCCGACCTTTCGCCATTGCGGGCGGACTTCGACGTGCTGGGGACATCCAGCTCCAGCCGCGTGCAGATCGTCAACGGTACTTCGCAAACCAGCACGCAGCTTGGCATCGCGCTGCGACCCAGACATGCTGGCACACTCACGATTCCATCGCTGCAGATCGGCGGCGAGCGCACGCAACCCCTCACGCTGCAGGTGACGCCCGCGCCCAGCGGCGCGCAGGGCGGGCCGGGCGACCCGGCGTTCCTCGAGGCCAGCGTGGATTCGCCGGCGCCCTATGTCGGCCAGCAGGACGTGTACACGCTGAAGCTGTTCTACGCCGGAAGCCTTACCGGCGGACAACTGGAGGACCCGCAAGCCGACGGCGCGCAGGTGATCCACCTCAACGGCGACACGCGTTACCAGACCACGCGCAATGGCGAGACCTATCAAGTGGTGCAGCGACGTTACGCGCTGGTGCCCGAGCGCAGCGGGCGCATCGTGGTGCGCGGGCCGACGTTCATGGGCCAGATGCTCGGCGACGGCGGCAGTACCCCGTTCGACAATTTCTTCGACGAGGGCAAGCCGGTGCAGGCGCGCGCCGACGACATCGCACTGGATGTGCGCGCGGCACCCGCCGGCGCGGGCAAGCCATGGCTGCCGGCACAGTCGGTGCAGTTGAAATTGAGCGGCATGCCATCCGACGGGCAAGCCAAACTGGGCGAGCCGCTAAGCCTTACCTTGAGCGTGGAAGCGGTGGGGCAACCCGCCGACCACCTGCCGCAACCGCAACTCCCGGCGCTCGAAGGCGCGCGCGTGTATCCGGACAAGACCCAGGATTCGACGCGCGACGATGGCCGCTGGTTGCATGGCACGCGTACGCGCACCTTTGCGATCGTCCCCGATCGTGCCGGCCCATTGACGATTCCCGCGATCACGCTCAACTGGTGGAACGTGGCGCAGGATCGCGCCGAGCAGGCGCGCGTGCCGGCGCATACGCTGACCGTCATCGGTGCGATGGACGGGAATACCGCGGCGCCGGCTGCTCCCGCGGCTGCGGGGAATGCGCAGGCGGCACCCGTTGCCACCCACAACCACGAAGCGATGTGGCGCGCGATCGCGATCGCCTCGCTCGCGCTCTGGGCGATCGCGTTGACCGCTTTCGCGTGGTGGTGGACGCTGCGCCGGCGCAACCCTGCGACCGGCGCATCCGGTAATTCGGGACGAAGTCCTGACAACACGCGCGAACTGCATCGCCGCGCCATGCTGGCGGCGCGCGAAGGCGACGCGGCGGCTTGTGAACGCGCGCTGCTGGAATGGGCTCGCGCCGTGCGGCCGCACCTCAGGAATCCCGGCGAATTGCACCATGCGCTTGCCAGCGAATCGCAACGCGCCGCGTTGGAGCAACTGGAGCGCGTGCGCTGGAAGGGTGGCGACGCGCGGGCCGCGTGCGCCGCAGTGGCGCAGGCCTTCTCCGACGGGTTCGCGTGGATCGACACGCGCAAGGAGAAGAGCCGGACCGACGGTGGTCTGCCGCGGTTGTATCCGGAAGACGCATAACTCCGCGCACGCACTCCGGCGACTGCGCAAGAACTCGTGCGCCAAGGGCAACCTGCCGAGCGCAGGCAGCTTGTTCGGGATCTCAGTGCATCGTGCCCGTCACGATCGGCAGGTGCAGCCGCCGCGCGGCATCGTGGTAATGCCGCGCCATCTCGCGGTCGAACGCGCACAGCACGATCCGCCGCGGCGTGCGGGTCAGCGCCGCTTCTTCGGTCAGCACGCTCAGCGCGATCGCCGCGGCAGCATCCCTC
>DASSFA010000150.1:0-8356 GCA_035694895.1 Rhodanobacteraceae bacterium
AAGCCGGGCTGCTATGCGGCGCTGGTGGAGCGCGCGTGAGGAAAAGCTACGGGTGCAGCCATTTTCGTCGCGCGGCAGTTCCGGCTTCCATTTCAGATTCCCGCAGTTGTGCATCGGAAAGTCCCGCAATTCACTTGCGCCGGATCAGGGGATTCCTACAGGTGGCCGTGGCGTGCGCCGATCGTTTTGCGAAGCCGCTCCAGCGATCATGCGGACATGGAGGGTCTCATGTCCGGCAGGGCGAATCCGGGTCCAATCTTCCGTTTCGGCGCGCACGCCGCAGCGTTGCTGTGGTTGCTGATCGCGGGTGGGGCGAGTGCGGGTACGGTCTACAAGTGCGTGAATGCGGGTGGTGCGCTTGCGTTCCAGGCAACGCCTTGCGCTGCCGAAGACGCGCAAACGGCCGTGGAGATCCGCGAGCAGCCCCTGATCGATGCGAAGGCGTCTCCTTCGTCCGTGGATGCCGTGCGACCCGCTGCGGGCGGCTTCCACAGCCATCACGCCAAGTCGCGCGAACGGTCCCGGAATCGAACTACGCCAGACCGCTTGCGTGCGTCGCAAGCGACCTCCTGGGAATGCCGCGCGGCGGATGGCGAGGTGTTCTATCGCCATACGCGTTGTCCGCATTCGGTGCCGGGTGATGGCGTAATGCGGAGTGGCGGTACCTATGCACTCGGGCGCGGACGCGGCGGCCGCACTCGCGCGCGGAGCGCGTGGGATCCGGTACCGGTGCATGCGCGCAAGGTTTCGCGCAGCGAAGCGTGCAGGCGGATCAACGCGATCGCCGCGGTCGAGCGCGACGGCAGCATGCGGGACGAGCATGTATCCGCGTACGACCACGATCTGGGTCGCGATCCGTGCAGCGGCCATTGAGAATGGCTGAACCGAACCGCTGCGTCACGCCGGCAATGCTTCGCGCTTGGCGCGTGCCTTGATCGAAGGCGGCTTGGCCGCGCCCGCGATCACGTTCGGCAACGGATGCGTCACCTGCGCGGCTTCCTCCAGCAGCCATTCGCGGAACGCGATGAAGCCGTTGTGTTCGCGCGAACGCTGCGGATAGACGAGGTAATGCCCATAGCGCGCCTTCAGGACTTGCGGGAACAGCGCGACCAGCATGCCGGCCTCGATCAG
Organism: Rhodanobacteraceae bacterium; assembly: GCA_035694895.1. Lineage (GTDB taxonomy): Bacteria > Pseudomonadota > Gammaproteobacteria > Xanthomonadales > Rhodanobacteraceae > 66-474. Next base: position 1,132 of record DASSFA010000150.1, read on the forward strand.
CGGCTTCACCATGGTCGTGCGGCCGAGCGCGATGCCGATGCCTTCCACCGCCGCGCGCTGGCGGGTTTCCGAATCGCTGAACGAGGCCGCATAGCGCTTCGGCGGCTTGCCGCCGAAGGTGGCGAACCATTCCAGCCAGGGGTCCTCGGGGCACAGCAGCGGCCACTCGCCGAGCTGATCCAGCCGCGGCTTGCGGCCTTTCAGCAATGAAGGACTCGCCACCGGGGTGAGCCATTCCTCGAAGAGCGGCTCGGCTATCACGCCCGGCCACTGTCCCGGTCCGTAGCGCAATGCCGCGTCGAAACGGCCGTCCGCGAAGTCCACCAGCTCGATCGAGGAATCCAGGTTCAATTCCATTTCCGGATGCCGCTTCACGAACCGCGGCAGTCGCGGCAGCAGCCAGCTCGATCCCATCGACGGCGTCGCGGAAAGGTTCAGCACGTTGGAACGCCGCCCGCACAACGGCCGCAATGCCTGCTCGATCGCCTCGATGTGCGGCGCGACGTTTTCCAGCAGCATCCGGCCTTCGGCCGTGAGCGTGAGCCCGCGCGAACCGCGCACGAACAGCGGACACCCCACGCGTTGTTCCAGCGCCCGCATCTGGTGACTGAGTGCGCTCACGGTGATGTGCTGGCGTTCCGCCGCGCGGGTGAGGTTCTGCACCCGCGCGACCGCGACGAAGTCCTGCAAGGCGTTCAGAGGGGCTCTTGCCATTTCGAAAATTCTCAAGTCAGGGTGGAAAAATCATCGCTACCGCACCGCCGATTGCCCCCATATCCTGCGCCTCCCAAGTCAATCACGCAACATCGGAGAAGGAAGCCATGTTGAATGAATTTGCAAAGATCGCAGGCGGCATGCTGTTCCTGCAGGGCCATGTCATGAGCCCGGAAACCGCGCGCCTGCTGGCGCAGGTGGACCGGCCACGGCAGCGCAGGCCGCGTGGCGGGAAGCGTCTTCCCAGGGCGCGCAACGGCGAGGCAGGGGTTTACGCGATGCTGGTGGCGCTCGCGGCAATCTGGGGCGGCTCGTTCCTGTTCCAGCGCGTGGCCGCGAAGGATTTCGGACCGTTCCCGATGGTGGAAGTGCGGCTGGCGCTGGGTGCGCTGGTGCTGCTGCCGTTCCTGATCCGCGCGCGCGCGCGTTTCACGCGTTCGCGCTGGCTGGCGGTGATCGGCATCGGCGCGCTCAACACCACGTTGCCGTTCCTGTTGTTTGCATGGGGCGCCGAACGCGCCCCGGCCGGCATCAGCGCGATTTCCAACAGCATGGCCGTTCCGTTCGCCGCGCTGGCCGCGTTCTTCGTGTTCGACGAGCGCATCGGCGCGCGACGCGCGACCGCGCTGTTCGCCGGACTGGTGGGCGTGACCGTGCTGGCGAGCGGTCATGTCGCCGGCTCCAACATCGGCGCGGCGGTCGCGGCCGGCACGCTGGCCGCACTGATGTACGGCATCTCGGCCAATCTGCTGAAGCGCTATCTGTCCGATCTTCCTCCGGCAGCCTTGGCGGCGGCGGCACTGCTGTGCGGCGCGATCGAACTGGCGCCATTGGCGTTCGCGGCCTGGCCGGCCACACCGATCCCGGTGCATTCGTGGGCGAGCGTCGTCGCGCTGGGCGTGTTCTGCACCGGTACCGCGTATGCGCTGTACTTCAGATTGATCCAGCGCATCGGTGCGCCGCGCGCGGCCATGGTCACATGGTTGGTACCGGTGTTCGGCGTGACGTGGGGCTGGCTGTTCCTCGGCGAGCCGCTGACGCCGAGCATGGCCGCGGGTGGCGCGCTGATCCTGGGCGGGTTGATCTTCGGCCAGCGCGATGGGAATCCGCGACTGAAGTCAACTCCGGCCATCCGTCATGGCCACCCGGATGTCTGCAGTGATTGTGGCTGAACAGGAGAATCAGGCATGTGCACGCTTTCCCCTTCCGCGGCCAACGGGCTGCAAACCATTTGCGTGGATGAGGTTCAGCCGGTCGTGGTCGGGGTTGCCATCGTCGCGATCTGCCGAGCGGTTCCGGCATACGCGTCTGGGTCGTGGACATGGCGCCGGGCAGTGTCTGGCCCGTGGTAGACGAACACCCGACTGGCGAATACGCCCAGGTGATCGAGGGCGAACTGATCGAGGGCGAGCAACGGTTCGGTCCGGGCACCTACCTGTTCTTCGAGCCGGGCAGCAGTCACCAGCCACGCACCGAATGTGGCGTACGCTTGTTCGGCTTCAATCTGGACGAGCGTGTGCTATCCGGATCGTGAGCTGCACAATCGGCAGCCATGCCATGCGCGACTGCCACGAGGAACAGGGAGAACCGGAATGGCTTCCCGCTTTCCATCCGCGGATGAGTACTCGACGCAGGAAGCCCGCTACCCCCAACTGACTGTGGTGGACGTTCGCGATTGCGAGCAGACCGCGAGCGAGCCGTATCGCAACGACGTGTTGTCGGACGTGAACGGGGATTGCCTGCGGCTCGCGATCTTCGAAGGCGAGTATCGCTGGCACTGCCACCCGGATTCGGATGAACTCTTCCTGGTGGTGGCGGGGAAACTGCAGATCGAGTTGGATGGCCGTGGCACCCTCGAGCTGACCGAATGGAAATACGTGGTGGTTCCGGCCGGCATGATCCATCGCACGCGGGCGATCGGGCGCACGGTAAATCTCACCTTTGAAAGGCAAGGCGCCAAGGTGGTGTTTGTCGAGGGCGCCGGTGACCCCTGATGCCGCTGCGGGGGCGAGGACAGAAAATGCGCGCGGCGGGTACACTGGGGGCATGAAGCTGACCATTCGTCGCCTAGGGCTTCGCTCGCTGCAAACCCTGTTCGTCGCCTCGGCAATCGCCCTGGCCGGCGGTTGTTCGCAGGGATCCGCGCCTGCGCCGACGCAAGCCAGCGCTCCGGCGCAATCTGTGCCGCAAGCCGATGCCGCGAAGAAGCTGGCGCTTTACAAGGCCATGCTGAACGACCATCGCGACGATCTGGCCGCGCCGATCGGAGAGGAGATCGTCAGCGATTACCCGAACACTCCGGCCGCGGCGGAAGTGCAGAAAACGTTGCCCGGAATCCAGGCCAAGGCCAAGGCGAAGGCCGAGCACGACCGGCTGGCGGCGTTGTGGTTGTACCAGACCGGCATGCAGTCGGGCGGCAAGCAGATCACCGCCAGCATCACGAGCAGCAAGCCGGGCGGGGATGCCGCCGTGCGATTGATCCTGCGCAGGCATTCCAAGTGGGGCCAGAGCGTGTACCTGTTCGGCAGCGGCCGCGGCTTCGTCTGCAAGGGCCAGTGCGAGGTGCCGATGCGCTTCGACGGCAAGCCGGAAAAATGGAAGGCCTACCTGCCCAAGACCGGCGAACCCGCGCTGTTCATCAAGGATGATTCGCGTTTCATCAAGGCAATGGAACAGGCCAAGGTGATCGAAATGGACGTGGTCAGCAAGGACCACGGCAAGGAGACGTTGACCTTCGAGGTCGGCGGCTACGATCCGGCCAAATTCCCGGAATTGCCGAAGAAGTAGTCCGGACCGGCGGGCTGTTGAAAACATGCGCGCCTGTGCGCATGATGCCGCCCATTCGGGGTGATGCGGCATCAGGGGAACCCATGGAAGAGAAGATCTGCGTTTTCGACGACGTCTACAACGACGTCTCGGCGCGCGCGCAGGCCGAACATGAAAAGGCCGGCGCCTTCGGCATGCTGGCGCGCATGAAACTATGGGATCGGCCCAAGGATGCCGACATCACGCTCGCTTCCACCGAGAAGCGCTATGAGCCGTTCTGGCTGGCCAAGGCCGCCCGGCGCACCGTCTACAAGCGCAAGGCGACCTACAAGCTGCGCATCGAGAACGCGCACGCGACCTCGGTGGAGTTGCTGGGCCAGAAGCTGCCACTCGATTCGCGCCGCGAGTTGCAGCTCCCGGCGCTGGAGGATTGCGAGCGCGTCAGCGCGCTGTCGGAATACTTCGACGGGCTGCACCGGCAGACCTCCGAGAAAACCCTGGCCGATTTCGCCGGCAATTACAGCTTCCGCGAAGTCAGCGACAGCAGCGAACCGAATTTCATCGCACCGACCGTCACCGCGGCATCGGTGCTGCAGCAGGTGAAGTCGCGGCTGTCGAGCCCGGTGGAGGCCGACCAGATCGATTCGGACGAGTTGGATCTGCAGGCGTTGAACCTGCTGTATCGGCCGGTGTACGCCTTCCAGTTCGCATGGAAGGACAAGCTGGGCGTGATCGAGATCGACGGGCTTTCCGGGCGCGTCAACAAGGAAGGCAGCATGCTGGGCAACGCGGTGCGCAAGCTGGGCTCGCGCGACGCGTTGTTCGACCTGGGCGCCGATTTTGCCGGCATGGTGCTTCCGGGCGGCACGATCATGGTGAAGTTGATAGACAAGCTGTCGAAGTAGCGACCGGGCGATCCGCGCGGCGCGGCCCCGGAAAAACACGGCCGCCTTGCGGCGGCCGTATTCCCCTCCCCATCCCTCGTGGCGCGATCAATCGCTGCCACCATCGCCGGATATCGCCTTGAGCTTCTCCATTTCCGCCTTGTGCGTGATCACCCACCTGGTGTTTTCGGTCGGGATGCCCGGCGGGATCTTCGCCCACATCTTCTGGCCGTCCATCTGCACGCCCCAGGCGTAGAGGCCGCTCTGCAGGAGCGCGAAGCTGCACAGCACGTAATCGGTGGTGTTCATGCCGGCCGAGGCGAGCGCGGCGCGGAATACCGGTTGGCGGTCAAGGCGCGCGACGGTCTCGTCGATCGTCTGGGCATCGCCCGGGTCATCCTGGTCGCCCAGCTCCGGATGGGCCTTCGCCGCCCGCATCAGTGCCTGCTGGGCCTTGATGTACTTCGCCATGACCTGATCGTCGAGGCGGAAGCGGGCCACTCGTTGCAGGTCGGGATCATCGCCCTTGGGCGCGCCGGCCTGCGCGCCGAGGCTCACGAGCGCGGCCAGCAGCGCCAGGCAGGCCCATCGTGCGCGAACGGAGGAGAAGGGATTCGTCACGGGAAATCCTCGCGCGCTCACTTGCCGCACTCGCCGATGCGCTTGCCGCTCATGACCTGGGTCATGTTGGTCGTATGGCCGTCCATGTCCATCGTCAGGTGGGTTTCGCCGTGATACGAGTTCGCCGAATCCCAGATCACGGTGCCGTGGCCGCTCATCTTCTCCTTGCCCGTGCAGCTCACGCCCCATTCGGCGCGATTGCCGGAGAACTTCATGCGGGTGCGCTCGCAATGCGTGCCCCGCGGCGACTTCTGTTCACCCAGGCCTTGATCCTTCGCCAGCATCTCCGGAGTGACGCAGTGCTTGAAGGTCATCGGCGGCATCTTGTACGGCATGCCTTCCATTTCAGCCTGCGTGGTGATCTCCCACATGCCGGGTTTCATCGGGTTCTCATCGGCGAGCGCCGGCATGGCGGCGAGGGCGAGCAGTCCCAGCAACAAGGTGGTCTTCATGGATTCCTCCTGGATCGTTCGGTGCGCGGCCCCGCGACGGAGCCGGCGGATGGGGACGTTCGGGGCGAGGATGGCGCGAGTGGGTGGACGAGGATATTCCCGCCCGCGCTGTCGGCTTTCTATTCCACATACTGCTCAATTCCGGCTCAGCGTTGCGTTTACCCGCCTGTCGGCCATTGATAGACTGCCCGCCCTGACCAGCGAAGGGGTGCGCGGGGCAGCATGGCGGAACCGATCTTGTCCGATGTGGCCGGTCAGCCTCGCCCTGCGCGTGCTTCCAGCACTTCCGCCGATCCGGTCCGGCCGTTGAGCGAAGCGGAATTCGCCGATGCGGTCCGCGCGGCGTTGCGCCATTACCTCCGAACCGACCTGTTGCGGGAGAACCCGCTGCTGCGTTCGCGGCTGCTGGCGGCAGCCTTGCGCGATGCCGAAGCGCCGATCACGCCAGTGCAGATGCTGAAGGATCTGCTGCGCGCGCACTGCGAGCGCATCGGCGATGCGCCCAAGCTTGCGGCGCTGCGGCGCGTGCTGGAGCTGACCTGGCTCACGCCGATGCGCAGCCAGCAGGTGGTGGCCGAAAGCCTGCATCTGAGCTGGAGCACCTACCGCCGCCGGCTTGCCGACGCGATGCAGTTGTTGATCGCTCACCTGTGGGAAGCCGAGTGTGCGCTGGCACATCCGGCTGAGCCCGGCATTGATTCGGGGCAGCGCGATGAAAATCTCGTCGCGGTCGAAGCGTCGGGCGAAGCGGAAGCGCCTCCCGGCGAGCGTGCGTCGCAAGGGCTGCCCTCGCTGCCCACGCTCACGCAGGCGCACCGCAGGCATCGGTGGCTTGTTTCCGTATCCATCACGGTGGCGGTGGTCGCGCTCACCGCCGCCGTGCTCGGCTGGCGAGCCCGCAGCGTGCCGGCGCATGCGAACACCGCGCCTCCGGCATCCACGCCCACCGCGAGCACGGTGACCCTGGCGGTGCTGCCGTTCCTGGACATGGATGCCAAGCCCGACCAGCAATATCTCAGCGACGGCATCACCGAAGAACTGATCAACCGGCTCGGGCGCTTCCCGCACCTGCGCGTGGCCGCGCGCACTTCGGCGTTCGTGTTCCGCGACAAACCGGTGGACGTGCGCCAGGCCGCACGCGCGCTGGGCGTTGCCAATGTGCTGGAAGGCAGCGTGCAGCATTCCGGCGAGCGGCTGCGCGTGCGCGTCGCGCTGGTCAGCGCGCACGATGGTTATGAACTGTGGGCAAGCGAGTACGAACCGGCGGCGAGCGACCTGCTGACCGTCGAGGATGAAATCGCCGAGGCGGTGATCCGCGAACTGCAGCCCAAGCTCAGCGCCAGGGCGCTGGCCGACCTGCACGTGCGCGCGGGACTCGATCCGGCCGCGCACGACTTCTACCTGGTCGGCCTGCAGTATCTCAATCGCCGCACCAGTTCCGATATCGCCCAGGCGGTCGCCTACTTCCGGCGCGCGATCCAGGCCGATCCGGATTACGCGCCGGCATGGAGCGGCAGTGCCACGGCGTACGCGATCTGGCGCGATTACAACAGCGACGAGCCGCCCGACACGCATTACGAGGATGCGCTGGCCGCGGCGAATCGCGCCGTTGCGCTCGATCCGCAATTGGCGCGACCCCATGCGGTGCTGGGCCTGCTCCATGAGGAGCACTGGCGCTGGAAGGACGCCGAGCGCGAGTTCAAGCTGGCGCTGCAGCTCGATCCCAGCGACTCCGCCGCGCACCAGTGGTATGCGATGTACTTGTGGTTCCGCGGCGACATGGCCGGT
>DASSFA010000151.1:0-2345 GCA_035694895.1 Rhodanobacteraceae bacterium
TGGCGCTTGCCGATGATGCCTTCGGCACGCGGGCCGTAATGGTCGAACACATGGAACATCAGGCCGGTGCCGGCAGTGAGCGTGCGGAACTCGGTCTGGAAGCCGATCAGCCCCCGCGCGGGACTCATGTATTCCAGGCGCACGCGGCCCTTGCCGTCGGGTTCCATGTTCTTGAGCTGGCCCTTGCGCGTGCCGAGCTTTTCCATCACGCCGCCCTGGTATTGCTCCTCCAGGTCCACGACGAGTTGCTCGTACGGTTCCTGCAGCACGCCGTCGATCTCGCGCACGATCACTTCCGGGCGCGACACCGCCAGTTCGTAACCCTCGCGGCGCATGGTTTCGATCAGGATCGAAAGATGCAGTTCGCCGCGGCCGGAGACCTTGAATTTGTCCGGGTCCTCGGTGTCTTCCACCTTCAGCGCGACGTTGTGCAGCGTCTCGCGCGTCAGCCGCTCCCGGATCTGGCGCGAGGTGAGGAAGCGCCCGCCGCTCTGGTCCTTCTTGCCGGCGAACGGCGAGTTGTTGACCTGGAAAGTCATGCTGATGGTCGGCTCGTCCACGGTGAGCGCCGGCAGCGCCTCCGGCGCCGACGGATCGCAGATCGTGTCGGAGATGCCGAGGTTCTCGATGCCCGAGATCGCGATGATGTCGCCGGCCTGTGCCTCGTCCACCTCGCGCCTCTCCAGGCCCATGAAGCCCAGCACCTGCAGGATCTTGCCGTTGCGCTTCTTGCCCTCGCGGTCCACGATCGCCACCGGCATGTTGGTGCGCACCTTGCCGCGCTGCACGCGGCCGACGCCGATGATGCCGACGTAGGAGTTGTAATCCAGCGAGGACACGCGCATCTGGAACGGACCATCCGGATCCACCTGCGGCGCGGCGACATGTTTGCAGATCGCCTCGAACAGCGGCGTCATGTCGCCGCTGCGTACGTCCGGCTGCAATCCCGCGTAGCCCTGCAGCGCGGAGGCGTACACCACCGGGAAATCCAGCTGCTCGTCGTTCGCACCGAGCCGGTCGAACAGGTCGAAGGTCTGGTTGAGCACCCAGTCAGGGCGCGCGCCGGGGCGATCGACCTTGTTGATCACCACGATCGGCTTGAAGCCCATCTGGAACGCCTTCTGCGTGACGAAGCGCGTCTGCGGCATCGGGCCGTCCATCGCATCCACCAGCAGCAGCACCGAATCCACCATGGAGAGTACGCGCTCGACCTCGCCGCCGAAGTCGGCGTGTCCGGGCGTGTCCACGATATTGATGCGCCAGTTTCCGCCGTTCGGATCGGTCCAGCGGATCGCGGTGTTCTTGGAAAGGATGGTGATGCCGCGCTCGCGTTCCAGGTCGTTGCTGTCCATCACGCGATCGGGAACGGCCGCGCGCTCCGACAGGGTGCCGGACTGCTTCAGCAATTGGTCCACGAGCGTGGTCTTGCCGTGGTCGACATGGGCGACGATCGCGATGTTGCGGAGGTTCTGGATGGACATTGGGACACGCAAAAGGGCCGCTTTGAAGCGGCCGTACCTTCAAGAGGAAAGATGATCGGCGGGCCGAACAGGCCGCCGCGACTGGACACATTATAACCGGCCGCGTGCTGCCGCGCTTGCGGTGCTGAACAGGCTTGTTAAGCTAGCCGATTGCCCACGACTCATGCCCATTACGGAAGGAGCGGCCATGACCCTGAACGCCACGATGCAGACTTCGCGCGGCCCCATCCACCTGCGCCTGTTCGAAGACAAGGCCCCGGTCACGGTCGCCAGTTTCGTGAACCTCGTCCAGCGCGGCTTCTACGACGGCCTCAGCTTCCATCGCGTGATCCCGGATTTCATGATCCAGGGTGGCTGCCCGGAAGGCTCGGGCCGCGGCGGCCCTGGGTACCGTTTCGAAGACGAGGTGCGTACCGGCCTGAAACACGACAGGCCCGGCGTACTCTCGATGGCCAACGCCGGCCCCGGCACCAACGGCAGCCAGTTCTTCATAACCCACGTGCCAACGCCGTGGCTGGACGGCAAGCACACCGTGTTCGGCGAAGTCGTTTCCGCGGAAGACCAGAAAGTGGTGGACGCGATCAGCGGCGGCGACAGGATCGAAAAGGTCACCGTCGAGGGTGACGCTTCGGCGCTGCTCGCCTCGCAAGCCTCGCGCGTTGCGGAGTGGAACAAGGTTCTCGACGCGCGCGGTTGATTTCAAGCGATACCGAATCGTTCGTGCTGAGCGTAGCTTGCGTAGCAAGCGGAGTCGAAGCACGTGTGGCATACCCTTCGACTTCGGCGCTGCGCGCCGTAGCCTGTCCTGAGCTCCGTCGAAGGGCTCAGGGCGAGCGGTAATCTCGAAACTGGCCGATCCGACCC
>DASSFA010000152.1:0-4145 GCA_035694895.1 Rhodanobacteraceae bacterium
CGAAATCAAGCACGAGCAGTACTACGTGGACAACAGTGCAGTGCTGGCCACGCGGCTCACCGCCGAGGATGGCGCGGTGCTCGAGATCACCGACTTCGCGCCGCGCTACAAGCAACATGGCCGCATCTTCCATCCGATGCAGATCCTGCGCCGCGTGCGGCCGATCGCAGGCTCCCCGCGCATCAAGCTGAGGCTGCGCCCGCTCACCGGCTACGGCGCGCGCAAGCCCGAGCGCACGTTCGGCTCCAATCATTTGCGCTACATGCTCGATCCGCTGGTGCTGCGCGTCACCACCGACGCGCAATTGCCGATGCTGCGCGACGAATTGCCGTTCCTGCTGGATGGCGAGCTGCACATCGTGATGGGTACGGACGAGACCCTGCACGAATCCCCCGGCCATTATTTTCGCGAAGCGCTGGATGCCACGCTCGATTACTGGCACGAGTGGTCGCGTTATCTCTCGATTCCCGCCGAGTGGCAGGAGGCGGTGATCCGCGCCGCGATCACGCTGAAGCTGTGCCAGTACGAAGGCACCGGCGCGATCATCGCGGCGATGACCACCTCGATTCCGGAAGCGCCCGACACCGTGCGCACCTGGGACTACCGCTACTGCTGGCCGCGCGACGCCGCGTTGTCGGTGCGCGCGCTGAATCGCCTCAGCGCCACCCGCAGCATGGAAGAGTACATGCGCTACATCTTCAATCTCGCGGTCAAGAACGACGAGATGAGGCCGCTGTACGGCATCCATTTCCAGGACGAGCTGCCCGAGCGCGAGGAGGGCACTCTGGAGGGCTATCGCGGCATGGGCCCGGTGAGGGTCGGCAACGAGGCCTGGAAGCAGCAGCAGAACGACATCTATGGCAGCGTGGTGCTGGCCGCCACGCAGATGTTCAATGACAGGCGGCTGGTCGCGCCCGGCGACGAGACCGCGTTCAAGCGGCTGGAACGCTGCGGCGAGATGGCCTACAAGGTTTTCGACCAGCCCGACGCCGGCCTGTGGGAGCTGCGCGGACGCAAGTCGGTGCACACCTATTCGGCGGTGATGTGCTGGGTGGCCTGCGACCGGCTCGCACGCATCGCCGGCTGGCTGAAGCTGGAGGACCGCTCGCGATTCTGGCATCGCCGCGCCGATCGCATCCGTGCCACGGTATTGAAGCACGCCGTGCATCCGGACGGCTATTTCGTGGAATCCTTCGGCAGCGAAGATCTCGACGCGAGTCTTTTGTTGCTGGAGGGCCTGCGCTTCATCGCCGCGGACGACCCGCGCTTCGTCAAGACGGTGGAGATGGTCGGCGAGAAGCTGATGCGCGACGGCTTCCTGCTGCGCTATGCGAAACCCGACGACTTCGGCGCGCCGCAGACCAGCTTCACGATCTGCAATTTCTGGTACGTCGAGGCGCTGGTGGCGATCGGCCGCACGGACGACGCGCGCAAGTTGTTCGAGAAGCTGCTGGCGATGCGCAATCCGCTCGGCCTGCTCTCGGAAGACGTGGACCCGGCGACCGGCGAACTGTGGGGCAATTTCCCGCAGACCTATTCGATGGTCGGCCTGATCAACGCGGCGCGGTCGCTCTCGACCAAGTGGAGCGACGTCCTGTGAATCGGCCCGCCGTGAATCGGCCTGCTGCAAATCGACTCGTTGTCGTCTCCAATCGTGTGGCGCTGCCGAAAGAGGCGCGCGCAGGCGGACTCGCGGCGGCGATGGACGCGGCGCTTTCCGAAACCGGAGGGTTGTGGTTCGGCTGGAGCGGACGGATCGCGCCGGCCGGCGCACGCGACCTGCGCCAGCAGCGCGAGGGCGCGATCGATTACGCGCTGCTGGATCTCACCCGCGCCGAATACGACGACTACTACCTCGGCTTTTCCAACCGCACGCTGTGGCCGCTGCTGCACTTCCAGCCCAACCTGATCGACTACCACCGGGAGCATCACGCCGCGTATCTGGAAGTTAACCGGCTGTTCGCGCAAAAGCTCGCACCGCTGCTGCGCGCCGAAGATCGCATCTGGATACACGACTATCACCTGGTCCCGCTCGGCGCTGAATTGCGCAAGCTCGGCGTGGGCAACCGCCTGGGTTTCTTCCTGCACGTGCCGCTGCCGCCGGCGCAGTTGCTGGCCACCCTGCCCGGCCACGAGGAATTGTTCTCCGCCTTCGGCGCCTACGACCTGGTCGGCCTGCAGACGCGCGACGACGTGCGCGCATTGCACGACTACCTGCGCGAGGAGCTCGGCGCGGCGATCGGCGCCAAGGGCCGTGTCACCATGCGCGACGGTCGCAGCTTCCGCGTCGCCGCGTTCCCGATCAGCGTGGATGCCGACCGCATCGCCAGGCAGGCCGCCACCGCGGTGCGCAGCGCCGCCAGCGAGCGCCTGCGCGGCAGCCTGGAAGGACGCGCTCTGGCGATCGGGATAGATCGCCTGGATTACTCGAAGGGATTGCCGAAACGTTTCGAGGCCTTCGGCCGGTTCCTGCAGACGCATGCGCACTGGCGCGCGAAGGTGTCGCTGCTGCAGATCGCGCCGCCTTCGCGCCAGGAAGTGCCGGAATACCGCGAGCTGCGCACGCGACTGGAGCGCATGGCGGGTGCGATCAACGGCCGCTACGCGGAACCGGACTGGGTGCCGATCCGCTACGTCAACCGCAGCTTCCGCCACGCGACGCTCGCCGGCTTCTGCCGCATGGCGCGGCTGGCGCTGGTCACGCCGCTGCGCGACGGCATGAACCTGGTCGCCAAGGAATACATCGCCGCGCAGGCGCCGCAGGATCCGGGCGTGCTGGTGCTGTCGCATTTCGCCGGCGCCGCGCGCGAGCTCGATTCGGCGCTGCGCGTCAATCCTTACGATGCCGACGAACTGGTCAGCGCGATCGCGCGCGGGCTCACCATGCCCCTGCACGAACGTCGCGAGCGCTGGCACGCGATGTTCGCGCACCTGCAGAAGCACGACATCACCGCGTGGCGAAAAAGCTTCCTTGCCGCGCTGGAGGACGCGTGAGGCTCACATCCAGTGCGACAAATCCCGTCCGATCAGCCCCGCCAGCCTTTCCACGTCCGAGCGCAGCGCGGCACGCAACTCCAGGTCGCGCGGATCGGTCTGGGCACGCCTCTCTTCCAGCCGGCGCACGCGCGAGATGAAGCGTCGCCGCACCGGGTATGGAAACAGCGTGCTCGCCACCCGCTTGAACGCCGGCCGGCGATAAGCCTCGGTGATGAAGCGCTCCAGCACGCCGCGCGGGGGCGCCTCGTTATGCACACGGAATTCCGGCACGAAGCTCGTGTCCACATCCAGGAAGCGCAACACGTCGCGAAAGGTTTCCGCCGGCCGCGCCACCAAGTCTTCCAGCAGCAATACCTTCACGCGTTCGACGCCGAAAGTATCCACGTAACGTTCCACCTGCGGCGCAAAGTGCGCGATACCCAGATAGTCCAGCCAGGCTCGCACGCCACGGCCTGGCGGGATGTGCTTGCCGGCGCGGCGAGCGGCGCTGGCCGAAACCGCTGCATGGAAATCAGGGATGTCCTCGCGGCGCGCCCGCACCAGATGGTTGTATTGCGAGCGCATCTGTTCCAGCGGAGGCCGCAGCACGATCAGGATGCGCGCATCGGGCGAATACTCCCGGATGCGCGCGGGCGCGATCTCCGAATACAGGTAATAGGCCGAAGCGTCGCCGCGCCAGCGATATCTTTCGCTGCCCACGTAGGGCGCGAGATAACGCTGCTCATCCTTGATCGAGTTGTCCTCCGGCAGGTCGAGATCGGTGCAGAAGAATGCCGGCTCCTTTGCGTTCCAGTAGGCAAGGCCGTCGGAGGTCGGAAAAAAGATCTGCGGGTGCTGGCGCAGGTATTCGTACAGCGAGGTCGTGCCGCACTTGGGCGCCCCGACCAGGAACAGGTTGGGCCTGATGGCCCGGTTCGCTTCCATCGTTTTCCTTCCTTGGCATCGCGTCCGGTCGCATCCATGCGACCGGATCCACCAAACGTCAGAGTACCTCCGTTGCCGCCTCCCGGCGTGAAATCCAGATCAAGGTGGCGAAGCGCCCGCTGCGCGCGCCGTCGCGGCGGAACGAATACAGGCGCGGGTCGGTGAAGGTGTCGAAACCGCCTCCGTAAATCCGGCGCACGCCGGCAGCACCCAGCCGCAGGCGC
>DASSFA010000153.1:0-5262 GCA_035694895.1 Rhodanobacteraceae bacterium
GGATCCTCGCCGTGCACCAGGCATACCGGCGGGTGATTCGCGATCGCGCCGTACCAGTCCGACAAGCCGTCCCGATCCGCGTGCGCGGACAGGCCGCCGACCGTGTGAACCTTCGCGCGCACCGGGACATCGTCGCCGAACAGGTGCACATGTTTCGCGCCTTCCACGATGCGACGCCCCAGCGTGCCGTTCGCCTGGTAACCCACGAACACCACGTGAGCGGCCGGATTCGCAAGGTTGTGGCGCAAATGATGGCGGATGCGTCCGCCCTCGCACATGCCGGAACCCGCAATGATGATCGCGCCGCCGCGGATCGAATTGATCGCGCGCGAGTCGTCGGTGCTGGAAGTGAATTTCAGGTTGGGCAGGCGCAGCGGATGCGGGCGAGTGCTCCAGAGTTGTTTCGCTTCCGGATCAAACAGGTCTTCGTGGCGATCGTAGGCGGCGGTCACCTTGCTGGCCATCGGGCTGTCCAGGAACATGCGGTAATTGCCAAGACCCCATTCGTCGAAATGCTCGGCGAAGAAATACAGCAGCTCCTGCGTGCGACCGACCGCGAAAGCGGGAATCACCACGTTGCCGCCGTCGCGGTGCGCGGCCTCGAAGATAGCCGCGAGTTCGGCGATGGTGTCCTCGCGAGCCTTGTGCAGGCGATCGCCGTAGGTGGATTCCATCACCACCAGGTCCGCCGCGGGCACGTTTTCCGGATCGCACAGGATCGGAGTGTTGCGCGGGCCGAGGTCGCCCGAGAACACCAGCCGTCGCGTGGCGCCGCTTTCATCGGCCGCCAGTTCGATCGTCGCCGAACCGAGGATATGGCCGGCATCGCGCAGCGTGACGCGCACGCCGGGGAGGATTTCGTGCGCCTGATCGTAGGCGATCGGTTGCACCCGCTTCATCGCCGCATCCACGTCGGCCTGCGTATAAAGCGGCTGTGCCGGCTTCTGCCCCGGCGCGAGATTGCGATTGGCCTCGCGTGCATCCATTTCCGCGATATGCGCGCAATCCGACAGCAGGATGGCGGCGAGGTCCATCGTCGCGGCGTGCGTGTAGATCGGACCCGCGAAACCACGCTTCACCAGTAGCGGCACGCGGCCGCTGTGGTCGATGTGCGCATGGCTCAGCACCAGCACGTCGACCGATTCCGGATCGAACGGAAAGTCCGCGGCGTTGCGCGCGTCGGCGTTGCGGTCCCCCTGCACCATGCCGCAATCGAGCAGGATCGTCTTGCCACCGGCCTTGACCAGATGGCACGAGCCGGTGACCTCGCCGGCCGCGCCGTGGAACTGGATTTCCATCCGCTTGCTCCGTGAGAAGGCAGCGCATTATGCCCCGGGGCGCAGGCTTACTTTCGACACTGCCGACGGCCCATCGGCCTGCTAGCCTAGGCGGGCCTTTTTCGGCCGCCTTCGCGGCCTCGTCCCTTCCGGAATGAGGAACATCATGAACAAGCACCTGTTCAAGCCCATCGCACTGGCCGTTGCGTTGGCGCTGGGGGCCGGCAACGCGCATGCCGCTTCCGACAACTTCGACGTGAGCGAGCTCTCCAAGACCATCAACCCGTGCACCGACTTCAACGGCTACGTGAATGCCAAGTGGGTCGAAGCCAACCCGATCCCCGCCGACCAGACCAGCTGGGGCGCGTTCAACATGCTGGCTGAAAAGAGCCGCGCCGAACAGCACGAGATCCTGGAGAACGCCGCGAAGAATGCCGCGCATGCCAAGCCCGGTTCGATCGAGCAGAAGCTCGGCTGGTATTACGCCTCGGGCATGGACGCGGACGCCATCAACAAGGCCGGGTTCGACCCGATCAAGCCCACGCTCGCGCAGATCGCAGCGCTGAAGAACGGCAACGACGTGGCGAATTTCCTGGATGCCAGTTTCAACGAAGGTATCCCGTACGTCTTCTCGTTCGGCTCGGGCGCCGACTTCAAGGACGCCACCAACCAGATCGGTTACGCATTCCAGGACGGGCTGGGCCTGCCGACCCGGGACTACTACTTCGATGCGAAATACAAGGACATTCGCGACGCATACGCCGCCTACATCGCCAAGACGCTTCAGATGACCGGCATCAGCGCGGCGGACGCCAAGAAGCAGGCCGATCAGGTGATGGCGTTCGAGACCCGGCTCGCCAAGGCTTCGCTGGCGCCCACCGAACTGCGCAACCTGGACAACGACTACCACTTCGTCAGCGTGGCCGACGCCGACAAGGTGACGCCGCATTTCAGCTGGGAAAAGTTCTTCAAGACCCAGGGCATCAACGCCGGCAAGGGCTTCTCGCTGTCGCAGCCGAAGTTCTTTGCCGAGATGGACAAGCTGATCGCGGGCGCGCCCGTTTCGCAGTGGCAGGCGTATCTGCGCTTCCACACCATCGACATGGCTTCGCCGGTGCTGAGCGATGCCTTCCAGACCAATCATTTCGACTTCCACAACAAGACCCTGGCCGGCCAGCCGCAGCAGAAGCCGCGCTGGAAGCGCGTGCTGGGCGAGGTGAACGAGGGCATGGGCATGGGCCTGGGCGAGCTGTACGTCGCCAAGTACTTCCCGCCCCAATCCAAGGCGCGCGCCGAGCAGCTGGTCACCAATGTGCGCGACGCGCTGCGCAACCGCATCGAGCACCTTGACTGGATGAGCCCGGAGACCAAGGCCAGGGCGATCGAGAAATGGAAGCTGTTCCTGCCCAAGATCGGCTACCCCGATCCGGGCGAGTGGCGCGACTGGAGCGGCCTGACGATCGTGCCGGACAACTACTTCGCCAATGCGATGGCGGCGGCCAAGTACAACTACCACTACGACGTCGGCAAGATCGGCAAGAAGACCGACCGCAAGGAATGGGGCATGACCCCGCAGACGGTCAATGCCTATTACGACCCGACCACCAATACCATCAACTTCCCGGCCGCGATCCTGCAGCCGCCGTTCTTCTACGCGAACGGTGACGACGGCATCAATTACGGCGGCATCGGTGCGGTGATCGGCCACGAGTCCAGCCACGGCTTCGACGACCAGGGCAGCCAGTTCGACGGCAACGGCAATCGCAAGAACTGGTGGACCAAGCAGGACGAGGCGCAGTTCAAGGCGCGCACCGGCAAGCTGGTCAAGCAGTTCGATGCCTACTCGCCATTGCCTGGCGTGCACGTCAACGGGCAACTGACGCTCGGCGAAAACATCGGTGACCTGGGTGGCCTGAACGCCGCGTACGACGCCCTGCAGACCGCGCTGAAGGACAATCCGAAGGAAGCCGACGCGAAGATCGACGGCATGACCGAGGACCAGCGCTTCTTCCTCAACTGGGCACGCGTCTGGCGCGAAAGCATGCGGCCACAGATGGTCAAGCTGCTGGTCGCCACCAACCCGCACGCGCCCGCACAGTTCCGCGCGATCGGTGCGCCGTCCAACATGCCGCAGTTCGCGCAGGCGTTCCAGTGCAAGGCCGGCGACAAGATGGTGCGCGACGGCGACCAGCAGGTGAAGATCTGGTAGCCGGTTGCCGCTTGTCGGTTGCTGGAACGAAAACGCCGCGCGAAAGCGCGGCGTTTTCTATTCGTGGACGCTGCTTGTACGACGTCGCCCTTCCGCGGTCGCCCCCGCCGCGGTTTCAGTGCGGGCGGAACCCGGCCCCGCGGAGACAGATGCCGGAGCACAACGCCGAAGGCTGGGCGAGCTCCATGGATGGCACGGGTAATCCGTTTCTTCCGTTGCAGAACCCAATGGATTCGGGCTTTCGCCGGAATGGCGGAAAAAAAAAGCCGCGCTTTCGCGCGGCTTTTTTCATGTCCGATGCAAGGTACCGGTGACCGGCAACGCGCGCTCGTCGACCCTCAAGGCCTCCGCGCCAGCTCCGGATTTTCCTTGGTCACCGGCATCAGGTCCTTCTTCGATACGCCCAGCCACAACAGGATCGGGTTGGCGAAGAAGATGGACGAGAGCGTGCCGACCAGGATGCCGATCAGCATGGTGATCGCGAAGCCGTGCACCGCCGAGCCGCCGAACAGGTACAGCGCGGCCATGGTGATACCGGTGAACAGTGAGGTGATGATGGTTCGCGACAGCGTGCTGTTGATCGCGCGGTTGAGGATGTCGATCGGTTCGGCCTTGCGCGCACCGCGGAACAGCTCGCGCACGCGGTCGAACACCACCACCTTGTCATTGATCGAATAACCGACCACCGCCAGCACCGACGCCAGCACGGTCATGTCGAATTCGCGCTGCACCGCGGCGATGATGCCGACCGTGATCAGGGTGTCGTGCACTTCGCTCGCGAGCGCGGCGACGGCGAAGCGCTTCTCGAAGCGCAAGCCCAGGTAGATCATGATGCCCACGATCACCACGATCACCGCGATGATGCCGCTGTTGCGCAGCTCCGCGCCGACCTGCGGGCCGATGAAGTCCGGCGGCTGCTTGAGGCTTACGTCCGCGCGCTTGGCCTTCAACGCGGCCATGACGTCGGCGGCTACCTTGTCCACCTTGATCTGGCCGTTCTTCTGCACCGCGCCCGGATCGGCCTTCGGCTGCAGGCGAATCGAGATGTCGCGGGTGCCGCCGAGGCTCTGCACCACGGCGTTTTCGAACCCGCCCGCGGCAAGCGCGTCGCGCACTTCGCCGGTATCCACCGGCTTCTGGTAGCTGGCCTCGATCAGCACGCCACCGGTGAAGTCCAGCCCGTAGTTCAGGCCGCGCACCATGATGAAGAAGATCGAGGCGACGATCAGTATCGCCGAGATGGTGACGCTGATCGTGCGCCAGCGCAGGAAGTTGATGTTGCTGTGCGGATCGAAGATTTCCATGCGCTTATACCGACAAGGTCTTGAGCTTGCGGCCGCCGTGGATCGCCGCGGTGAGCGCGTGCGTCACGGTCACCGAAGTGAACAGCGAAGTGAGGATACCGATGAACAGCGTCACGCCGAAGCCCTTGATCGCGCCGGAACCGAGCGTCATCAGGCCCAGCGCCGCGAGCAGGTGGGTGACGTTGGCGTCCAGAATGGTGGACCAGGCTTTTTCGTAGCCGGCACGGATGGATGCCAGCGGCGTCGAGCCGTTGCGCAATTCCTCGCGGACGCGTTCGCAAATCAGCACGTTGGCGTCGATCGCCATGCCAAGGGTCAGCACGATACCGGCGATGCCCGGCATGGTGAGCGTCACGCCGATCGCCGACATCACCGCGATCAGGATCACCAGGTTGAAGAACAGCGCGACATCGGCGACCAGGCCGAACAGCTTGTAGTAGATCGCCGCGGCGGCAAGCACCAGCACCAGGCC
>DASSFA010000154.1:0-4647 GCA_035694895.1 Rhodanobacteraceae bacterium
AGGTCGTCGCGAGAGGCCGCGACCGGTTCTCGATCGAATGGCGAATGCCGGCTGCGCACCGGTTCATTCCTGGTCACGGCAGTGCGAATACAAGGACGAGCGCCGGTGCGCGGTGCCAGCGTGCGATGGCGATGTATTCCCTGCCGCTGACGGTATAAGCGATGCCATGGCTCACCGGCTGTGCGCCATGGCCTTTCCACAACAGGTGGACCCGGCTCGCAAAGCTGCCGTCGCCCGTGCCGGCGCCGGATTCATCCTCGCCGGTCGCGGCGAGGTTCAACACCAGCGGCGCACGTGCGAGATATTGCGTCCGGTTCGAGCCACGATTCGCGTCCGGCGCGTGGCCTTGCGTGTGGAGCGGGGGCGACATCCGGACCGCGGGGTCGGCTTGCGGAAACTGCGCGACGGACCTGTCCATGCTCCGACCCGCCGCGTCCGAATCGAATGGCGCCGACCGGGCGAACGGGAACGTGGCTTGCCGCTGCGGTGCGCACGTGGTCGCGGCGGCGCAAACCATGCGCGGGCCGAGGGCCGGATCCGGCTCGCCACCGCCTGCCAGCGCCATCATCGGCGTGAAGAGCAGGGCGAGCACGATCACTTTCACAGCACACTTGTTTGTACGCCGCGCAACGTGAATTGCGCTACAAGCTTCCGTTAAACCTTTCGTCCATTGCATGCGCGGCAGTGGTTTCGTCGCGTGCGACCGCGTTCGCCCGACGCGAGCACGCTCGCGCCATGCCGGGGAACTTGTTGGCGATCGCGAGGCCCGCGCGACTGCGTCGAATCCGCCGCCCGTCCGGGTTACCTCAACGCAAACACCACCACGCGCGCAGGCGTGCTGTGCACCTGCCATCCGAGCGGCGAGTCCATGCCGGAAGCGACGGCGATGTACTCCTTGCCATCCACGGAATACGCGATCACACCGCCGCCGATCGGCTGACCGAGGTTGCGCTGCCAGAGCAGCCTGCCGCTGCGTGCGTCGAAGGCCATGAAGTCGCCGGCGATGTCGGCGGTGAACACCACGCCACCCGCGGTGGCGGTGATGCCCGATACCAGCGGCGCGCGCGCGTGGTATTGCCACAGGATCGAACCGTCCTTCGCATTCACCGCGGTCACCCAGCCGCTGCGCTGCTTGTCCGGCACGCCGAACGGATTCTTGCGATCCTTCGCGCCGGTCCATGGCAAGCCTTTGCGGCCCTCCAGTTGGTCCGGTGCGCGCGTCGCCACGGTGATGCACCAGTCGATCGCGTTCAAGTAGAACGCGTTCGTGCGCGGCGAATACGCCGGCCCGTTCCATTCCACGCCGCCATCGATCCCGGGGCAGAAGTGCGTACCCTGCGCGGTCAACGGTGCGCTGACGTTCTCCATTCGCGTGACCGGCGTCTTGAAGAGCGGCTTCAGCGTGTCGCGATCGAGCGCGTAGAGATACCCGTTCTTGCCCGCCGCGACCAGAAGGTGATCGCCATCCGGCGTGTCGATCAACTCCGGCGGCGCGGCGATGTCCCAGTCGTGGAAATCATCTTCCGTGACCAGTTGCTTCGCGTGGTTCACCGCGCCGGTGTTCGCATCCAGCGCGACGACCGAGTAGGTGTAGAGGTTTCGTCCCGGGCGCAGCGATTTCAGGAAATCCGGCGCGGCATTGCCGGTGGGCACCCACAGAAGTCCATGTTGCGTATCGAGGGTGTACGAAGTCCATGTCGCTGCGCCGGCCCTGGGCCGCTGCGCGGTGGAAGGCGGCCAGGTCTGGCTCGCCGGACCGGAGGTCGGGACGAGATCGGCGCTCCACAGCTTGCCGCCGGTGTTCGCGTCGAACGCCATCATGCGACCGGTCACGCCGAAATTGTCCCCGCCTGCATTGCCGATGTAGACGCGTCCGTTCCAGGCGACAGGCGCGGCGGGGAAGGTTTCGCCGATATCCGGATCGCCGACCGGCACGTTCCACAACTCTTCGCCGGTGGCGGCATCGAGTGCGTAGAGGCGACCGTCGTTGGATCCACGGAACAGCTTGCCGTCGAGCCAGCCGACGCCGCGATTCACCTTGTTCGGATCGAACGGCGGCGAGCGCGCGAGCTGATAAGTGCGCCGCCAGCGCAACGTGCAGGTGCTCGCATCCACCGCGTAGGTGTCTTCCAGCGAGGTGAAGTACAGCGTTCCACCGATCTCGATCAGCGACGATTGCATGTTCACTGGCTTGTCGAGCGTGAACGCGCACGCCTGCTCCAGGTCACCGACATTCCCCGCGTTGATCTGTGCGAGCGGCGAAAAGCGGTTGCCCGAGCGCGTCTTGTTGTAGGCACCCCAGTCGGTGGCCGGATCCGGTGCGCCGCGCACCACTCGTGCCGGCGCATAGGCTGGTCCGTGCACCGTCTTGCCTGCACCTTCCGGCGGCGGTGGCGTGGCGGGCGCGAGCAGCAGCTTGGCCGGCCCGCACCCGGAGAGTGCAACCGCCGACGAGAGGAAAAGCGCGAATCCGATCGGTTTCATCAGCGTACGTCCTTGTGCAGCCTGCGTTCCACGCCGGCCCTGCCGGAAGCGCGATGAAATGCGCAGCGACGCGCTCAGGTGAACACGTCAATTCCGAGCAGGACGAATCCGCTCACCGCCAGCAGCAGGTGCAAGTACAGCAGCCAGCGCGGCAGCAATTCCCCGCGTTGCTGAAAAGCCAGGTTGAGCACCGCGCCACCGCCCGCCGCGATCAGGAACAGGATCAACGCGGCGATCGCCATGCGAGGCACGCCGAAGGCGAAGGCGGCGTACAGCAACAGCGTGAGTCCGGCCGCCGCCGGCAGTCCGTGGGTCATCGTCAGCCAGGCGGGTGGATTGCGCCGGGCACCTTCGCGGATCCCCGCCATGGTGATGCCGAGCAAGGCGGTGATCGCAAACAGGATGAAGCTGGTCAACAGCATGACTGCGATTCACTCGGCGCGAAATGCGGCCGTGGATGTTGCGCGCGCCGTAAGCTGCGCTTCCCTTCCGGGCATTGTCGCGTGACCATCACCCGCGCGCTTCATTCGGCCGCGGGAGGCGACCCGGAACGGACATGTCGGCTGGCCGAAAGGGTTTGCCGGCGGAAAACCCGCGTCGTGGTTTCCACTTGCAGATTGCCCCACACGCCAGGTGAAGCCGGTGCGAATGAGGCTCACCCGCTCATCGCGTGCTGCAGTTGCAGGAAGCCCCCGAGCGTCGCGCCATAGACCGTCTGGCCCAGCAGGGTGGCGGCAGGGGTGCCGTAGCCGTAATTCATGGCAAGGAAGCCGGGCGGTTCCAGCAGGCGCAGCGAAGTCACGCCGTGATACTCGGATGCCATCCTCGGATGCACGAAGGGCAGCAGCGGCAATGCGGCGGCCAGCAGAAACAGGCCGTGCAGCGCGCCGGCAAGCGCGCCGAACCACCACGTGTAGATCCCGAGGCCGGCGAACAGCAGGAAATACAGGAAGGCGAACAGCCAGCCGCCCACGGTGTAGAGGACGAATCCGAGCGCGAAGGCCTTCCTGCGGTTCCCGCTGATGAACGTGCCGACCAGGAACGGCAGGCTCATCCGCGAGAAGCCGAGCCCGCGACTCCCTTCGAGGATCGAGGTCATCGCCACGGTCGCGATGAGGCCCCAGAGCACCAGATACACGAGCGAGCCGGATGCGCGTTCAAACATCGGTTCGGCTCCTCCCGGCTTGCTCAATCGAAAGCGCCGCATTGATCAGCCCGATGTGGGTGAAAGCCTGCGGGAAATTCCCCAGGGCGCTCCCGTTCTCCGGATCGAACTCTTCCGCGAACAGGCCGACATCGTTCGCGAAGGCGAGCGCGTGCTCGAAGAGTCGCTTCGCCTGATAGAAATCTCGTCGGCTAGCCAGATGATGGACAGCCCAGAACGTGCAAATCCCGAACGCGCCCTCCTTGCCCGGGAGGTCGTCATGCCCGCGCTCATAGCGATAGAGGAGGCCGTTGCAACCCAGCCTCTGCCAAATGCGGTCGTAGGTGGACCGGATGCGCGGATCATGCGCATCCTTGAAACCGAGACAGGGCATCAGCAGCAGACTGGCATCCACCGATTCGCCATCGAGTTCGAGGGTGTAGCTTCCGATGGCGCGGTTGTAGCCGCGCCGCTCGATGACATCGAAGATCTCGCCGCGTTCCTTTTCGAACTTGCCGCGCAGCTTGCCGAGCGGCACGAAGCCGTTTTCTTCGAGCCTGAGCAGCCGATCCAGCGCGACCCAGCACATCAGCTTCGAGAAGGTGTAATGCCTGGGCTTGCCGCGGATTTCCCAGATCCCGGAGTCGGGTTCGCGCCATTGTTTGCAGACCACTTCGCCGAACCCTTTCAGCATCCGGCACTCCACCGCCTCAAGGGTCCCGCCGCCGCTCGCATAAGCGTGGGCCGCAAAGATGACTTCGCCGTACACGTCGAGCTGGCGCTGCCGATGCGCGCCATTGCCGATCCGCACCGGCCGCGAGCCACGATAGCCGGAGAAATGCTCGAGCGTCCGCTCCTTCAGGCGGGTACGCCCGAAAACGTCGTACATGATCCGCAGCTCGGGCCAGGTGAGCCGGGTGGCGTGAAGGAGCCAACCCAGGAACTGTCGGGCTTCTTCGTGAAACCCGAGGCCGACGAGCGCCTGCATGGTCCATCCGGAATCCCGCAACCAGCAATAG
>DASSFA010000155.1:0-2487 GCA_035694895.1 Rhodanobacteraceae bacterium
AGCAGGTGCGCGATCCGGCCTGGCAGCGGCAATTCCTGTCGCAACCGCTTGCCGCACGCCACGCCTTCGCGCAAGAGGCACGCGATGCCAGCCGCGAGCACACCGCGCAAACCGCGATGGCGATCATGGATGTCAACCAGGGCGCCGTCGAAGCCGCGCTGCGCAACGCAGGCGTCAAGCGCATGATCCACGGCCACACCCACCGCCCCGCAATCCACGATTTCGAACTGGACGGCGGACTCGCGCAACGCATCGTGCTGGGTGACTGGTACGAACAGGGCTCCGTGCTGCGCGTGGATTCAGACGCGGTCGCGCTTTCGGGGCTGAATTGATCCGGAGAAACTCATGCAACTGATCGGCCTGCTCGACTCTCCCTACGTGCGCCGCACCGCGATTTCGCTGCGCCTGCTCGGCATTCCGTTCGAGCGCAAGGCCCTGTCGGTGTTCCGCGACTTCGACGCGCTGCGTGCGATCAACCCGCTGGTGCGGGTGCCCACGCTGGTGTGCGATGACGGTACGCAGCTGGTGGATTCCACGCTCATCATCGACTACGCGGAAGCGCTGGCCGGGCGCAGGCTGATGCCGGACGCGCCGGAAGCCCATCGCCGTGCGCTGCGCTGGATCGGCCTGGCGCTGGTGGTGTGCGAAAAATCGGCGCAGGTGTACTACGAACACCGGCGTGCGGCGAACCTGCAGGACCCGGACTGGATCGCGCGCGTGAGCGGACAATTGCAATCCGCCTGCGCGCTGCTGGAACAGGAATTGCGCGGCGCCAGCGGGAGCGCATGGTTGTTCGGCGATGCGCTGACGCAAGCCGATGTCACGCTGGCGGTCGCCTGGGGCTTCGCGCAATTGGTCGCGGCGGAAGTCGTGCCTGCCGCGAATTATCCCAAGCTGACCGCATTTGCCGCGCGTGCCGAGCGCACGCCGGATTTCCTGGCTTTCCCGATGGATTAGACCGCGCCCGACGCGGCAGCAATCGCATCGCACAGCCGCTCCACTGCGATCACTTCAAGCTCGCCGATGCGCGATTTCTTGGGCGCATTCGCCTTCGGCACGATCGCGCGACGGAAGCCGTGCTGCGCGGCTTCCTTCAGGCGTTCCTCGCCATTCGGAACCGGGCGGATTTCTCCGGACAGGCCGACCTCGCCGAAGGCGACGGTCTTGTCGGGCAACGGACGGTCGCGGAACGATGACAGCACCGCGAGCAGCACCGGGAGGTCGGCCGCGGTTTCGCCCACGCGGATGCCGCCCACCACGTTGACGAACACGTCCTGGTCGTAAACGGCAGCATTGCCGTGGCGATGCAGCACGGCCAGCAGCATCGCCAGGCGATTCTGTTCCAGTCCCAGGGCCACGCGGCGCGGATTGCCCAGCGAAGACTGGTCCACCAGCGCCTGCACTTCCACCAGCAGCGGGCGCGTGCCTTCGCGCGTAACCATCACCGCGCTGCCGGATGTCGGCTGCGGGTGCGCGGAAAGGAAGATCGCGGAAGGATTGGGCACTTCGCGCAGGCCCTTGTCGGACATCGCGAACACGCCCAGCTCGTTGACCGCGCCGAAACGGTTCTTGAACGCGCGCAGCACGCGGAAGCGCGAACCGGTTTCGCCTTCGAAATACAGCACCGCGTCCACCATGTGCTCCAGCACGCGCGGACCGGCGATGCCACCCTCCTTGGTCACGTGCCCCACCAGGAACACGCAGGTGCCGGTTTCCTTGGCAAAGCGCGTCAGCCGCGCCGCGGACTCTCGCACCTGCGAGATCGATCCCGGCGCCGCGGTCAGCAGTTCGGTCCAGATGGTCTGGATCGAATCCACCACCAGCACGCGCGGGTTTTCCTTGGTCGCATGTTCGAGGATGCGCTCGACGCAGGTTTCCGCCAGAGCGCGCAGCGGTTCCAGCGCGATCCCGAGCCGGCGCCCGCGCGCGGCCACCTGCGCGAGCGATTCCTCGCCGGTCACGTACAGGCCCGGCAGCGAGGCACCGAGCGCGCCGAGCGTCTGCAACAGCAGCGTGGACTTGCCGATGCCCGGATCGCCGCCGACCAGCACCACCGAGCCTTCCACCAGACCGCCGCCCAGCACGCGATCCAGCTCGGCGATGGTCGTGGCGTGGCGTGCCTCCGCTTCGTTCGCGATCGCGGCCAGCGGCTGCACGCGCGGCGCATCGCTGCGTCCGGCGTAACCCGCATTGCGCGCGCCGCCCGCGGCGGCCGCCTTGGCCGGCTGCACCACGAATTCCGAAAGCGTGTTCCACGCGCCGCAGGCCTCGCACTGGCCCTGCCACTTCGGATACTCCGCGCCGCAATCGGCGCAGACGTAGGCGGTCTTGGCTTTAGGCATCGGCAGTTTCTGCCTCGCGCTCCCCAAAAAACTTGAAAGTTGGTCCTAAGATTGCGAGCGAGAATGTTGCGATCTGCTGAGCCCCGGGTTTGGTATCGAATACCAAAGAAGAAACGGAGCAACTCACGTCTAAGTCCAGCAGCTG
>DASSFA010000156.1:0-9789 GCA_035694895.1 Rhodanobacteraceae bacterium
AACCTGGTGGACGGCAAGGTGGTGCATCCGCGCGACATGGTGCGCCACGACGCAGACGACCCGTACCTGGTGGTCGCCGCCGACAAGGGCACGGCCACCTTCTCCGACATCGCCAATGGCGTGAGCATCGAGCACGATTACTGGCTCGGCGATGCGTTCGCTTCCGGCGGTTCCGCCGGCTACGACCACAAGGCGATGGGCATCACCGCCAAGGGCGGCTGGGAATCGGTGAAGCGCCACTTCCGCGCACTCAATCGCGACTGCCAGTCGCAGGATT
The DNA here is from genome assembly GCA_035694895.1 of Rhodanobacteraceae bacterium. Classification (GTDB taxonomy): domain Bacteria; phylum Pseudomonadota; class Gammaproteobacteria; order Xanthomonadales; family Rhodanobacteraceae; genus 66-474. The sequence goes on from DASSFA010000156.1 coordinate 278, forward strand.
TCACCTGCGTCGGCATCGGCGACATGTCCGGCGACGTGTTCGGCAACGGCATGTTGTTGTCCGGGCACACGCGCCTGGTCGCCGCGTTCGACCATCGTCACATCTTCCTCGACCCGAATCCGGATGCGGCATCCTCGTTCGCCGAGCGCGAGCGCATGTTCAAGTTGCCGCGCTCGAGCTGGGACGACTACGACAAGTCGAAGATCAGCCGCGGCGGCGGTGTGTACGCGCGTTCGCTGAAATCCATCCCCGTATCGCCGGAAGTGCGCGCGGCGCTCGGTGTTGCGGCCGATGTCGAGCAGATGACGCCGGTGGAACTGATGCGCGCGGTGCTGAAGGCGCCGGTGGACCTGCTCTGGAACGGCGGCATCGGCACCTACGTCAAGGCCGCGAGCGAAACCAGCGCGGACGTGGGCGATCGCGCCAACAACGCGCTGCGCATCGACGGCCACGAACTGCGCTGCAAGATCGTGGGCGAGGGCGGCAATCTCGGCTTCACCCAGAAGGGCCGCATCGAGGCCGCCCAGCACGGCGTACTGCTCAACACCGATTTCATCGACAACTCGGCCGGCGTGGACACGTCCGACCACGAGGTCAACATCAAGATCCTGCTGAACGATCCGATCCAGCGCGGCGAACTCGATCTGCCCGGCCGCAACAAGCTGCTGGCCTCGATGACCGATGAAGTCGAGCGGCTGGTGCTGTGGGACAACTACCGCCAGAACGTGGCGCTCAGCTTGATGGAGCGCATGTCCGTGGATCGCATCGGCTCGAAGGCGCACTTCATCCGCACCCTGGAAGCGCACGGGCAACTGGATCGCCAGATCGAATCGCTGCCTTCGGATGCAGAACTGGCCGAGCGCAAGTCGCGGCACCAGGGCCTGACCCGGCCGGAACTGGCGATCCTGCTGTCCTACGCGAAGATCGTGTTGTACCAGCAGTTGCTGGATTCGGACGTGCCGGAAGACCCGTGGCTGTCGCGCGAACTGGCGCGCTATTTCCCGCAGCCGTTGCGCGAGAAATACGCCGACGCGATGCAGCGCCACCGCCTGAAGCGCGAGATCATCGCCACGGCGGTGACCAACTCGATGGTCAACCGCATGGGCGCGACCTTCATGCTGCGCATGCAGGAAGACACCGGGCAGACGCCTTCCGCGGTCGCCAAGGCCTACAACGCGGCCCGCGAAATCCTGGATGCGCGCACGTTGTGGGCCCGCATCGAGGAACTCGACGGCAAGGTCGCCGAGGGCACGCAGATCGATGCGCTGCTGAAAGTCTGGACGCTGCTGCGGCACATGACCCGCTGGCTGCTGAATCGTCCCGGCACGGTGCTGGACATCGCCGGCCTGGTGGAACGCTATCGTCCCGGCATGGACGAGTTGCGCGCCGCGCTGCCCGCGGCGCTCACGCCAACCGGACGCGCTTCCTTCGAAGTGGACATGGAGAAGTGGCAGGGCATGGGCTTCCCGGCGCAGCTTGCCGAGGACCTCGCCGAGATCCCGGTGCTGGCGGCGGCGCTGGATGTCATCGAGACATCGCGCGAAGCGGGGCATCCGATCCAACAGGTCGCGCGCGTGTTCTTCGAACTGGGCGAGGCGCTGGACATCGAATGGCTGCGCGGCCAGATCGAGGCGTTGCCCGTCGAAAGCGGCTGGCACGCCCAGGCGCGTGGTTCGCTTCGGGACGAACTGGCTTCCCAGCAGCGCGCGCTCGCCACCCAGGTGCTTTCGATGAAGGCGCGCGACGGCGAAAGCGCAGTGGCGGCGTGGCTCAACCGCGACGACCCGGCGCTGAAGTTCACCCGCGGCATGCTGGAAGAGATCCGCACGCAGGACGTGGACTATCCGATTGCATCGGTGGCGTTGAGGAGACTCGCACAGCTGGCGCAGGTGCGGTAAGACCGGGAAGTGGGAGACGAGAGACGAGAACAGGGACCGGTATCCGTCGCCACCGTCTTCGTCTCCCGTTTCCCGTCTCCCCTCTGTCGTGCTTTTCCGGCACACTCCGCCCATGGCCACGCGCAGTGCCGCCCGCAAACCCTGCATCGCCTTCGTCGCCTCGCCTTCCGCGAAGGCGCGCGAGGCGGCGACGCTGCTGATCGGTCGCTACGGCGACACGCCGCTCGAGGAGGCGGAACTGATCGTGGCGCTGGGCGGCGACGGCTTCATGCTGCGCACGCTGCACGATCACCTCGATCGTGGATTGCCTGTGTACGGCATGAAGCTCGGCCGGGTCGGCTTCCTGATGAACCAGTTCGAGCCGGATGCGCTGGCGAAGCGGGTGGCCAGGGCGCATCCGGCGATCCTGCATCCGCTGGAGATGCGCGTGACGCTCGCTGATGGCAAACAGGCGAGCGCATTGGCTTTCAACGAGGTTTCGCTGTTGCGCCAGACCAACCAGGCGGCGCACATCGAGGTGGCGTTGAACGGCGCCGTGAAGCTGGAGAACCTGATCTGCGACGGCGTGCTGGTGGCGACACCCGCGGGTTCCACCGCCTACAACCTGTCGGCGTACGGGCCGATCCTGCCGCTGGATGCCAACGTGCTGGCGCTGACGCCGATCAGCCCGTTCCGTCCACGCCGCTGGCGCGGTGCGCTGCTGCCTTCATCCACCGAAGTGCGCCTGCGTACCCTGGAGCCCGGCCATCGCCCGTTGAGCGCAACCGCGGATTTCCACGAAGTGCGCCACGCCTTGGAAGTGACGGTGCGGGAAGCGCGCGAACACGCGGTCACGCTGCTGTTCGACCCGGAACACAACCTGGCGCAGCGGATACTCGACGAGCAGTTCGCCCCTTGAATAGGGGAGACGGGAAATGAGAGACGGGAGACGCAAGCCGAATCCGTCTCCTTCTTCCCGTCTCTCGTCTCCCGTTCACGCCACGTAATTCATCGCCTTGTCGGGTTCCTGCAGGAAGTTGCCCTGCACGAAATGCACGCCGGCCGAGAACAGGATGGACATGCTGGCCGCGTCCTCCACCCATTCGGCAACCGTGTGCTTGCCGGCCTCGTCGGCTTGCGCGCAGAGCTCGCGCACTTTCTGCTGGTTCTCTTCGTGCTTGGAGAGCTCGCGGGTGAAGCTGCGGTCCAGCTTCAGGTAATCCACGTCTATGTGCTTGAGCAACTGGAACGAGTTCAAGCCGGAGCCGAACTGCTCCAGCGCGAACGCGCAGCCGAACTGCCGCAGCTGTGCGACCAGGTCCCGTGCCGGCTTCAGGCTGGTGACCACCTTGCTCTCCGGCATCTCGAAAACCAGCGCCGAGCCGGGCACGCCGGTGGCCTGCAGGCGTTCGCCGACCCACGCCGCGAGCTTCTCGTCCTGCAGCGAGTCGGCAGTGAGCTTGATGAAAAACGTGGTCTGCTGGTGCTTGCGCGCGGACAGCGCATCGATGGCTTGGCCGATCACCCAGCGATCGATCGCGGGCAAACGGCCATGGCGCTCGGCGATCGGGAAGAAGAACCCGGGCAGTACTTCGCCGGCCGGACCCTGCAGGCGCAGCAGCACCTCGAAGAATTCGCCCTCGGCGCCTTGCAGGCTGACCACCGACTGGTAGTACAGCACGAAGCCGTCGTTGGCGAGTGCGGTGTCCACCAGGTTGAGCCAGCGGCGTTCCTTGGCCGCTTCCGCCTTGTCGGTCGCGGCCGGGTCGTGGATGTCGGTGCGGTTGCCGCCCTGCGATTGCGCGTTGCGCAACGCATGACTGGCCTGCGCGAGCAAGGTCTGGCTGTTGGCGTTCTTCTCTCCGAGCAGGCTGCCGCCGACACTGGCGGTGAAGCTCACCGAGTGCCCGGCAGCTTCAACGATCTGGCCCTCTATGCGGGCACGAAGAGTGTCCGCCAGATGCTGCACTTCCGCGTGCGGGCGCGCGGAGAGCAACACGCCGAACGCATGCTCGCCGATGCGGCCGGCATGGTCGTCTTTGCCGATGTTGGCACTGATCGCGGCGGCCATCGCCTTCAAGAGCGCGTCGGTACCGGTAATGCCGACCGCATCGTTGACGCTCTGGAAGTTGTCCGGCTCCAGCAGCAGCAGCGCCTGGTCCCGGGTGCCGTCCACGGTCGCCTTCACCGCCTGGTCTATCAGCCCGACGAAATGCGAACGGTTGTAGAGGCCGGTAAGCGGATCATGCGACTTCATCTGCTCGAGCTGCCGCGCCAGCTCCGGGTCCACTTCCTGGCGACGGAACACGATCTGCAGACACGCTTCGCCTTCGTACGTTGCCGGTGAGAATTCCATCACCGCGTCGAAAGTGGAACCGTCGGCGCGCTGCGCGGCCAGCTCCAGCCGCGGCGGCGGCTTTTCGCCGCGCGCAAGCCGCTTCAGGAGGTCCTTGAAATCGGCGGTGTGCGCCGGCGCGATCAGGTCCAGCAGCGTCAATCCCTCGACTTCCTCGAAGTCCTCGAAGCCGAACATTTCCAGATAGGCGCGGTTGGCGCGCACGTGCGTGCCCTCGTGCACATAAGCGATCGGATCGCGCGAGGAGTCCAGCAGAGAATCGCAGCGCCGCTCGGATTCGCGCAGGGACGCTTCCAGCCGCCGCACGCTGCGGCGCATGTTGAGCGCGTCCAGCTCGCGCCGCACGACCGCCTGCAGCTGGTCGGGCCGCTTGCGCAAGGCGATGGCGCGGGTACCCGTGGTGAAGAGCTGCACGACCAGTTCATCACTGAGCTGATCGGTTATCGCCAGCAGCGCCATGTCCTTGCCGTTGGTTTCGATCGCGCGCACGACCGAGGCATAAGCGATATCGCGTGACCGCGGATTTGCGAGCACCATGTCGGGGCCGAGCGATTCCAGGGCAGCGACGAACTCCTCTTCACTGGTGACCCGCTGCGGCCGCACCGCGATGCCGCCATTGCGCAGCACGCTGACGATCTGCTCGGCGTCCTCGGCGGCGTCCTCGACGATGATGATCTTGGTGATCGGGTCTTGCATCATGGGTTCGAGCCGCCGGCCAGCAGGTACTCGGAAGGATGCGCCCCGTGTTGCCGGCGAGGCGCGCGCCGGGAAACTTCGCGAGTGAAATCCCCCAAGCCTTTGTACTCTATCGAATGCCTTTGTGCCAGCAGACGGTGATCCCCGGTCTTGCCGATGTGCGCCGGCTCACAGCGGGGTCTTGCCGGGCTGGCCCGGCAGCTCGCGGACCAGCCGCGGGACCAGGTATCCCGGCAGGCGCGCGCGCACGGCCTGGACCAGGTCCCGGGCCCGATCGTCCGCCACCTCGAAGTGCGCCGTGCCGCGCACCCGGTCCAGCTGGTGCAGGTAGTAGGGCAGTACGCCGCAGTCGAACAGCCGCTCGGACAGGCCGGCGAGCGTGTCGGCATCGTCGTTGATCCCGCGCAGCAGAACCGACTGGTTGAGCAGGGTCGCGCCCGCTTCGCGCAGGCGCGCGCAAGCCGCGTGCACATGTTCGTCCAGTTCGTTGGGATGGTTGGCGTGCAGCACGATCACGCGCCGCAACGGCAGCGCGGCGAGCCAGTCGCAGAAGCCTGCGTCCACGCGCTCGGGCAGCACCACCGGCACGCGGCTGTGGATGCGCAGGGTGCGCACCTGCGGGATCGCTTCCAGGCCGTTCGAAAATTCGCGCAGCTTGGCGTCCGAGAGCACCAGCGGATCGCCGCCGGAGAGGATCACCTCGCCGATGCCGGAGTCGGCGCGCACATGCGCCAGCGCCTCGCGCCAGCCGTTGGCGGCGGCGATTTCGTCCGAGTAGGGGAAGTGCCGGCGGAAGCAGTACCGGCAATTCACCGCGCAGGTGCCGGCGGCGACCAGCAGCGCGCGGCCTTCGTATTTGTGCAGCACTCCGTGCGCGCTGCGCGCCGCGAGATCGCCGACCGCATCGTCCACGAAGCCGGGCTTCTCTTCGCATTCGGCCAGTTGCGGCAGCACCTGCAACAGCAGCGGATCATTCGGATCGCCGCGCCGCATCCTTGCCGCGAATCCGCGCGGCACGCGCAGCGCGAAGCCGGCGTCGCCTTCGGGCAGGCGATCCGCGAGCGCGCCCAGCCCGAGCATGTCCAGCAATCGGCTCGGCTCGGTAATGGCCTCGCGGAGGCTCTGGCGCCAGTCGGGCTGCGGCTGCGCGGACGGTACGGTTGCAGGTATCATTGACGGTCTTGACCGGGCGCCGCGTGCGCCGGGAACACATCATTCTAGCCGCTGTGGCGGCGATACCAGCACTGCATCTCGGAGCACAGCGCGCATGGCCAATTACGGTCTCAACGACGTCAAGAACGGGCTGAAGATCATCGTGGACGGCGATCCGTACACCATCGTGGACGCCGACTTCATCAAGCCCGGCAAGGGCCAGGCGTTCACCCGCATCAAGATCCGCAATCTCAAGAATGGCCGGGTCACCGAGAAGACGCTGAAGTCCACCGACTCGGTGGAGGGCGCCGATGTCGTGGATACCGACATGCAGTACCTCTACAACGACGGCGAGTTCTGGCACTTCATGCAGCCGGACACCTACGAGCAGCACACCGCCGACAAGAACGCGGTGGGCGATGCGGCGCAGTGGCTGAAGGGCGAGGAGGAATGCATCGTCACGCTGTGGAACGGCACGCCGCTTTCGGTGACGCCGCCGAACTTCGTCGAACTCAAGATCATCGAGACCGACCCCGGCCTGCGCGGCGACACCTCCGGCGGCGGTGGCAAGCCGGCGAAGCTCGAAACAGGTGCGGTCGTGCGCGTGCCGCTGTTCGTCAACCAGGAAGAAGTGATCAAGGTGGACACCCGCACCGGCGAGTATGTCGGGCGTGTCAAGTAATTCAGGGGCGAGGGATGAGTAGCGAGGGCGGCATTAGCGTTCGCTCTCGCAAGCGTTACTCACCAGAGCTCCACGGCCTAATTGGTGCCTTTCAATCTGGCGCGGCGATTTGATTTTTGCGCCCTCGCTACTCGTCCCTAATCCCTGACCCAAGCCGTGCATGGCGATCGAGTCCTCGAATCCGCGATCCGTAGATCTCCTCATTTCCGCCCGCTGGGTGATCCCCATCGAGCCGCACGGCGTGGTGCTCGAGGATCACGCCGTCGCGATCAAGGGGGGCGCCATCGTCGCGGTGCTTCCAAGAGCCGAGGCGGAACGCATTTACTCGTCCGGCGAGCGCATCGCGCTTCCGGAACACGCGCTGATTCCCGGCCTGATCAACGCGCACACGCACAGCCCGATGACGCTGATGCGGGGGCTTGCGGACGACCTGCCGCTGATGACCTGGCTGCGCGAACACATCTGGCCGGCGGAAGCCAAGGTGATGAGCGCGGAGTTCGTGCGCGACGGGACCGAGCTCGCGATCGCCGAAATGTTGCGTGGCGGCACCACCACCTGCAACGAGAATTATTTCTTCCCCGATGCGTTCGCGCGGGTCTGCGCGCGTGCCGGGTTCCGTGCGGTCGTGGGCCTGCCGATCGTCGAATTTCCCAGCGCGTGGGCAGCCAATGCCGACGAATATTTCGATCGCGCTCTGGCGGTGCATGATGAATGCAAGGGCCACGCGCTGCTTTCGTGCGCATTCGCGCCGCACGCGCCGTATACGGTCTCAAACGCGAGCTTCGAGCGCATCCGCACGTTGTCGGATCAGCTCGACACGCCCGTGCACCTGCACCTGCATGAAACCGCGCAGGAAGTCGAAGATGCCAAACGCGAGCACGGGGCGCGTCCGTTCGCGCGGATGCGCGGACTGGGCCTCATCAACGATCGCCTGATCGCGGTGCACATGACGCAACTCACCGATGCGGAAATCGCGACGAGCGCGGAAGCGGGCGTATCGGTCGTGCATTGCGCGGAATCGAACCTGAAACTGGCCTCCGGGTTCTGCCCTGCCGAAAAGCTGCGCCGCGCCGGGGTGAACCTCGCGCTCGGCACCGACGGTTGCGCGTCGAACAACGATCTCGACATGTTCGGCGAGATGCGCACCGCCGCGCTGCTCGCAAAGGGCGTGGCGAACGACGCGAGTGCCTTCGATGCTGCGTACGCGCTGCGCGTGGCGACGCTCAACGGTGCGCGGGCACTCGGACTGGCCGACCGGATCGGTTCGATCGGGCCCGGCAAGCAGGCGGATCTTGCGGCCGTGCGGCTTGACGAGCCGGAGACGCAGCCGCTCTATCATGCGATTTCGCAACTGGTGTACGCCGCCTCGCGCCGGCAGGTGAGCGACGTCTGGATCGCGGGCCGGCGCAAGCTGAAGGACGGCGTGCTGGTGGAAATGGACCTGGATGCGCTGCGCGCCAGGTCCGCACGCTGGCGCGAGCGGATCGCCTCGCTCGCTTCGTGAGTCGAGAAGGAGTTATGCAGCGTTACCTGATCATGACCCTGCGCACGCCGCACTTCGACCCGGCGGTGATCGCGCCCCACCATGCGCACCTTGACCGACTGCGGAAGCGCGGCGTGCTGGAGCTGTTCGGCCCGTTCAGCGACAAATCCGGCGGCGCTTACCTGATCCGCGCAAAGGACCTGGACGAGGCGCGCTCGATCGCGCACAGCGATCCGGTGCACACGTCCGGTTCATCGAAAGTCACGGTGTACGAGTGGAATGCGAAGGAGTGCGTATCGGCGTGAACACCGCGAGCGGCAATTTCAGTGCGGAAGAGCTGGCCCGTTTCGGCAGGCTGGCGTCGAGATGGTGGGATCCGGACGGCGAGTCGCGCCCGCTGCACGACCTCAATCCCGCACGACTGGCCTGGATTGCGCAGCGCGCGAACCTGCTCGGTGCGCGCGTGGCCGACATCGGATGCGGTGGCGGCATCCTTTCCGAATCGCTGGCGCGCGCCGGCGCGAACGTAACCGCCATCGATCTCGCCGCGCCGCTGATCGACGTCGCGAAGCTGCATCGCTACGAATCGCAGGTCGAGATCGATTACCGCCTGTGTTCCTCGCACGAACTCGCCCAAGCGGAACCTGCGGCATTCGACGCGGTGTGCTGCATGGAACTGATCGAGCACGTGCCCGATCCGGCCGCGCTGGTGGGTGATCTCGCCGCGCTGGTGAAACCCGGCGGACGCGTATTCCTTTCCACGCTCAACCGTACGCCGGCAGCGTTCGCGCTGGCGATCGTGGGCGCGGAATACGTTGCGCGGCTGCTGCCGCGCGGCACCCATCATTACGCGCAATTCCTCAAGCCCTCCGAGCTCTCCGCGCTGTTGCGCGGCGCCGGCCTGGAACTCGAAGAGCTTGCCGGTTTGGCGTACAACCCGTTGACGCGTAAGGCTTCCATTTCGTCCCGTGTGGACGTGAATTACCTCGTCTGCGCGCGGAAGCCGGCATGAAGTCATCGTTTCCGAACCCGCTGGCCGGGATGTTCTTCGACCTCGACGGCACGCTGGTGGACAGCGCGCCGGATCTGCACGATGCGCTGGTCGCGCTGTGCCGGGAGCGCGACATCAAGGCGCCGGGCTACGAGACGGTGCGCGCGGTCACTTCGCGCGGCGCGCGGGCGATCGTGTCCACCGCCTTCGGCGATCAGGGCGAGGACGTGGTGGACGCGGTGATGCCGCGTTTCCTCGAGCTGTACGTCGACACC
>DASSFA010000157.1:0-9257 GCA_035694895.1 Rhodanobacteraceae bacterium
TCACCCGCGCGACCAGCCGCGACTGCGCGCCAACCACGCAACCCTCGCCGATCACGCAGTGTGGCCCGAGCGTCGCGCCATCCTCGATCACTGCATCGGCCGCGATTGTGCAGAACGGCCCGATGCTCGCGCTCTCGGCGATCCGCGTGCCGGATTCGACCACGGCGGTGGGGTGGATGCCTGGCCGCGAGGCGGGGATGTGCTCGAAGAGCGCGGCGACCTTCGCGTATGCGAGATACGGATCGGCCGCGATCAGCGCAGGCACCGGGCAGCCTTCGGCGTGCTCGGCGCGCAAAACGACCACGCCCGCGCGCGTGCCCGCGAGCATGGAGGCATAGCGCGGATTGGCGAGGAAGGCGAGCTGGTCCGGTCCCGCGGCGGCGAGGGTTCCCACACCGCGGACGGACGCACTGCCGTCGCCGCGCAACTCGAGGTTGAAGCGCTGCGCGAGATCGGCAATGCGGTAACCGGATTCGTTGCTCACGCAATCAGAACGTCGTGCCGAATGCGAACTGCAGGTGTTCCTCGAACGGCTTGTCTTCCGGCTTGTCGCGCACCGGGAACGCCAGGTTGATCACGATCGGTCCCACGGGCGCCTGCCACTGCAGCGAGATACCGGCGGACGCGCGCAGATCGCTGGCCTTGAAATCCTGGTAACTGGTGAACACGTTGCCGACATCGGTGAAGAGCGACAGCGCCGCCTTGTCGTTGTCCTTGAAGAACGGCAGTCGCAGTTCGGCGGTGCCGAGGACCTTGAAGGCGCCACCGAGCGGCTGCGGGTTGTAGAACGAGCCGGATGGGCAATGGCCGTTTACCGCGATGGCCGAGCTGGCGGCCACGCCACTGGTAATCACGCCCGAACAGATACGAGGGCCCAGGGTGTTGTCCTGGAAGCCGCGCACGTCGCGCACGCCGCCGGCGTAGAAATTCTCGAAGAACGGGAAGGTGAGGTTGCGGATCTGGCCGGTGCTGTCGGCGAACGGCACCGAAAGATTGCTGCTGTTGCCGTAAGTCCCGCCATAGCCGAGCACGCCGCTGACCATCCCGACAAAACCCTTTGGCAGCTCGAAATAGTCGCGGGTGGTGGCGGACAGCTTGTAGTACTGCACGGTGGCGCCCGGCAGCGCGACTTCGGCGCCGAAGGTCTGGATCCCGCCATGCGTCGGTTTGAAGTACTTGTTCAACGTGTCGTGGGCCCCCGACACGTTCAGCGTGGGGGTGCGTATCGTCTTGTGCCCAATCTGATCGACCTGATCGAAAAAGATTTGCGGCGTGAAGCCGGGGATCAACTCGAGCTGGTTCTTGCTGTAACCCAGCCCCACGTTGATCGAATTGGTTTCGGTGATCGGCAGGCCCAGGGTCGTCGAGAACGACGCGTCGTTGGACAGGTAGCTCGCGATGTTCTCCTGCTGCTGGTTCAACTCGAGGTAACTCAGGTTGTAGCCCAGGCTGATGCCGCTGTCGGTGAGGTAGGGATTGAGATAGGACAGCTGATACTGCTTCAGGAACGAGCTCTTCTGGAACGAGGCCGAAACCTTGTCGCCGGTGCCGAGGAAGTTGTTCTCCGCGACCGAAGTGCTCAGGATGATGCCGGAGACCTGCGAATAACCCACGCCGAAGACCAGGCTGCCCGAGGATTCCTCGACCACGCTGACGTTCAAGTCGACCTCGTCGGGAGTGCCCGGCACCTTGGCGGTGTCGACCTTGACGCTGCTGAAATAACCGAGCCGCTGCAGTCGCACCTTGGATCGGTCGATCGCGGCCTGCGAATACCAGGCGCCCTCGAACTGGCGCATCTCGCGCCGCAACACCTCGTCCTCGGTGCGGGTGTTGCCCTTGAAATTGATCCGGCGCACGTACACGCGCTGACCCGGTTCGACGTAGAAGGTCAGGTCGACGGTCTTGTGCTCCTTGTCTATCTTCGGTACCGGCGTGACCTTGGCGAAGGCATAGCCGATGTTGGCGAGCACGCTCGTGATCGCGTCCGAGGACAACTCGATGCTGTGCCGGTTGAAGGTCTCGCCGGCCTTGATGCGCAGCAGGTTGCGCAGCGACTGCTCCGGCAGGATCAGGTTGCCGAGCAGGTGAATGTCCGAGATGGAGTAGACGTCGCCTTCTTTGATGGCGGCGGCGATGTAGATGCCCTGCTTGTTTGGGCTGATCGTGACTTGCGCCGAATCCACCGAGAAGTCGGCATAACCACGGTCCAGGTAGTACGAGGAGAGCTTCTCCAGGTCCCCGGAGAGTTTTTCACGCGAGTACTGGTCGTTGTTCGAATACCAGGACAGCCAGTTCGGCGTGCCGGATTCCCAGTTGTCCAGGATCTGCTTGTCGGTATAGGCCTGGTTGCCGACGATGTTGATCTCCTGGATCGTCGCGGCCTTGCCCTCGTGGATCTCGATGTCGATCGCCACGCGATTGCGGTCCAGCCGGGTCACGTGCGGGTCGATGGTGACGTTGTACTTGCCGCGATTGTTGTACTGCCGGATCAGTTCCTGCCTGACCTGATCCAGCGTCTGCCGGTCGAAGGTATTGCCGGCCGAGAGGCCAGCATCGCTCAAGCCCTTGGTCAACTGGTCGGTCTTGATGTCCTTGTTGCCGTGGATCGTGAGCGAGGAAATCGAAGGACGCTCGGTGACCTTCACCACCAGGATGTCGCCCTGGCGCTCCAGTTCCACGTCGCTGAAGAAGCCGGTCTTGAAGAGCGCGCGTATTGCCTGCGCGGCCTTGGCATCGTCCATCGTCTGGCCGATTTCCACCGGCAGGTAACTGAACACCGTGCCGGCGGCGATGCGCTGCAAACCCTCCACGCGGATGTCCTTGACGGTGAAGGGCTCGAAGGCGTGGGCCTGCGCGGCGAGACCGGCAAGCAGGATCAGTGCGGCGATTCGTTTCATCGTCGAGTCCGGTAAAGAGCGGGTTGAAAGCTGCCGCGCCCGGCATCCTGCGCGAGCTTTCAAACCACCCGAGGGTGGGCTTGCGAAAGCGCGCATCCTGCCACAGTTCGCGTTTTTTCGCTTCCCTGCGCGTAAAGGGCAGCCATCCCGGCTGTCCGAAAATCCGGCGTGGATCCTCCGGTCAGGAAGACGCCACGCGCAGGATATCGTTATAGAACGCCAGGCTCATCAACCCCATCAGCAGCGCCATGCCGACATACTGCCCGGCCATCATCGCGCGTTCGGAAAGCGGGCTGCCCTTCACCAGTTCGATCACGTAGTAGAGCAGGTGGCCGCCGTCCAGGATCGGGATCGGCAGCAGATTCATGATGCCGAGGCTCAGCGACACGATGCCAAGGAAATACAGGAACCAGGCCGGCCCCATTTCCGCAGAATCGTTGGCGTACTGCGCGATCGAGATCGGACCGGAGATGTTCTTCAACGACGCCGAGCCCGTCACCATTTGTCCGAGCATCGCCACGGTGCGTGCGGTGAGATCCCAGGTCTGGCCGAAGGCCGCTGGGATCGCCGCCAGCGGGCCTTGCCTCTGGATGGTGTCGTAACGCACCTGCACCGGCTGCGGATAGACGCCGATGGCGAACTCGCGAGTGCCGTCCGGCAACGTGGTCTGGTGCGGCTGCACGTCCAGCTCAAGCGTGCGGCCATCGCGTTGCAGACGCACCGCCAGCGGACGATCGGCCCTGGCCTGCGCGTGCACCGCATCGGAGAGGTCGCGCCAGTCGCTGATCGGCATACCGTTGATGGAGAGCACGCGATCACCCGGCTTCAGTCCGGCGGCACTGACCCCGCTGCCCGGTTCCAGCTTTCCGATCACGGGCGGAATCGCCTGTTGCTCCGGGCTCAACCCGGTGCGCTCGATCAGCGCGCCTTCACCGAGCTTCGGCGGCAGCTTCTCGAAATGCAGCACGTGCGTCTGCGTGACGCCCTCGGGCGTGCGCACGCGCAACGGCGTGGCCTTGTGCGACTGCCCGGCATCGGCCAGCGCGAGACCCAGATCGGTCCAGTTGGCGATCTTCCGGTCGCCGACGCTCAGGATGCGGTCGCCGCGGTGCAGGCCCGCTTCCGCGGCCAGTCCGGTCGTCTGCCCGATCAGCGGCTGGTAGTCGGGCTTGCCGATCACCAGCATCGCCCAGAACACCGCCACGGCGAAAATCAGGTTGAACACCGGACCCGCCAGCACGATGGCGATGCGCTGCCACACCGGCTTGCCGGTGAATTCCTGCGCGCTCTCTTCGGCGGGAACGTCACCCTCGCGCGCGTCAAGCATCTTGACGTAGCCGCCCAGCGGGATCATCGCGACCATGTATTCGGTGCCGCTTTTCGACGTCCGCGACCACAACGCGCGGCCGAAGCCGACCGAGAAGCGCAGCACCTTCACCCCGCAGGCGCGCGCCACGACGAAATGTCCGAATTCGTGGAAGGTCACCAGCAGGCCGAGGGTGACGATCATCCACCACAGCGAGCCGGCGATGTTGGAGAGTTGACCCATTGGCGTGCTTCAGAATCTGCCTTTGCCGATCATACGTTGCGCAACCGAACGCGCCGTTAAATCGCGCGCCAGCAGGGCTTCGAGATCGACCACGGGCTGCGGCGGCAGTTCATTCAGTACCGCCTCGATCACCTGCGCGATGCCCAGGAACGGAAGCGCGCCGTCGAGGAAAGCCGCGACCGCGACTTCATTGGCGGCGTTGAGCAGCGCCGGCGCGTCGCCGCCCGCGTGCATGGCCTGCTTCGCGAGCACGAGGCAGCGGAAGGTTTCCTCGTCCGGCGATTCGAAATTCAGGTCGAGCATGCGCGGATCGAGCCGCGCCACGCCGGCCTCGATGCGTTCGGGCCACGCCAGCGCATGGGCGATCGCGGTGCGCATGTCGGGCTGGCCCAGTTGCGCGAGGAACGAGCCGTCTGCGTATTCGACCAGCGAGTGCACCATGCTCTGCGGGTGAACCACCACTTCGATCGCATCCGCGTCCACGCCGAACAGCACCTGGGCCTCGATCACTTCCAGGCCCTTGTTCATCAGCGTCGCCGAATCCACCGAGATCTTGCGGCCCATGCGCCAGTTGGGATGGGCGCAGGCCTGGTCGGGCGTGACATCGACAAGTTGCTCGCGCGTACGGCCGCGGAACGGCCCGCCGGATGCGGTCAGCCACAGCTTGCGCACGCCACCGCGGCGGTGCAGGTCCTCGTGCGAATCGGGCAGGCACTGGAACAGCGCATTGTGTTCCGAGTCCACCGGGATCAGCTCGCCGCCACCTTGGGCGAGCTCCGCGCGCAGCAAGGGGCCCGCCATCACGGCGGCTTCCTTGTTTGCGAGCAGCAGGCGCTTGCCTGCGCGCGCGGAAGCGAGCGTCGAGCGCAAACCGGCCGCGCCGACGATCGCGGCCAAAACGACATCGCAATACGAGCCTGCGGCGGCCTGCTCCAGCGCACGCTCGCCGGCTGCCGCCTGCGTGCGCAGCCCGCGCGCCTTCAACGCGGCGGCAAGCGCACCTTCCAGCACGGCATCGGCGATGATCGCGACATCCGGCTGGTGGCGCACGCACAGGTCGGCCAGTGCCTCGACGTTGCGGTTGGCGGAAAGCACGCTCGCGCGGAAACGATCGGGATGGCGCGCGATCACGTCCAGCGCGCTGGTTCCGATCGAACCGGTGGCGCCGAAGAGGGCGACGTTCCTCATAGGCCCAGCAGTGCCTTGCCGAGCACGAACACCGGCAACGCGGCGACGAGGCTGTCCATGCGATCGAACAGTCCGCCATGGCCGGGGAACATCGCGCCGGAATCCTTCACGCCCGCATGGCGCTTGATCAGGCTTTCGAAGAGGTCACCCACGATCGAGAACACGACGGTGACCAGCGCAAGCGCGATCACGCCGACCAGCAGACCTGCCGGCGCGTGGGCGATCCAGCCCCCGGCCAGGCCGACCACGGCCGAGCAGACAAGGGCGCCGTAAACGCCGGCCCAGGTCTTGCCGGGACTGATGGAAGGGGCGAGTTTGCGCCCGCCGAATCGCGTGCCGGCGAAGTACGCGCCGATGTCGCCGGCGACCACGATGCCGGCGAAGAAAATCACCCACCATGGCGCGTGCGGCGGTGAATAGGTCACGCGTCCACCATGCAGCGCGACCACCGCGCACCATGCCGGTACCACGACCAGCAAGCCGGCCAGCAATTTCAGTGCGGTGTGCGCGCGTGTGGGCGAGGCACCGAAACTGGGATGGCGCAGCCACGCAAAGGCCAGAAGCCACCATGCGAATCCGACCAGTGCCGGCAGCCACCACCACTGCGAACGCACCACCGGCCACAGCAGCGCCATCACGACCGCGTAGCCCAGCAGCAGGCATCCGCGCAGCGGACGATTGCGCATGCCCGACATCCGCGTCCATTCCCACAGGCCGGCAAGGAAGATCGCAGCCAGCAGCACGGCGAAAACCGGCGTGCTGGTGAGGAAGACCAGCGCCACGATCAAAGGCGCGAGCACGAGGGCGGTCAGCACGCGCTGTTTCAGCATGTGGGCAGGTCCACGGGTCAGGAAGCTTTCGCGATCTGCGCGCCGGTGCGGCCGAAGCGCCGTTCGCGGTTGGCGTAGTCATCGAGCGCCCGAGCCAGTTCCGCCTGGTCCACGTCGGGCCAAAGGATGTCGGTGAAATACAGTTCTGCGTAGGCGATCTGCCAGAGCAGGAAATTGCTGATGCGATGCTCGCCGCCGGTTCGGATGAAAAGGTCGACAGGCGGCAGGTCGGAGAGGCAGAAGAACGGTGCAAGCGAGGATTCGTCTATTCCCTCCACGCCGAGCTCGCCGCGCTGTACCGCCAGCACCGCGTTGCGCGCCGCCTGGGTGATGTCCCAGCGCCCGCCGTAGTTGACGCAGACGTTCAGCACCAGAGCGTTGTTGCCGCGGGTCTTCTCCATCGCGGCCAGCATGCGCGAGCGCAGCGCTTCGTTGAAAACCGAAAGTCCGCCGATGAAGCGCACGCGCACCTCGTTGCTGTGCAGCTCGTCCACCTCGCGGTCCAGCGCGCGCAGGAACAAGTCCATCAGCGCGCCGACTTCCTCGTCGGGTCGCTTCCAGTTTTCCGAGGAGAACGCGAACAGCGTGAGCGCCTCGATCTTGCGCCGCAGGCAGAACTCGACCGCCTCGCGCACGGCTTTCTGGCCGGCGCGATGGCCGAAGCTGCGCGGCTGACCGCGCCGGCGCGCCCAGCGGCCGTTGCCGTCCATCACGATCGCGACGTGGCGGGGAAGGCGAGGGTCGGATTCTGCTTTCATGTCGCGGGGGGACTGCGCGCGATCACAGCGCCAGCAGCTCGTCTTCTTTCGCTTTCACGACGCCGTCCACGTCCTTGATGAACTTGTCGGTGAGCTTCTGCACCTCGTCCTCGGCACGGCGCTCCTCGTCCTCGGTGATCTTCTTGTCCTTGAGCAGGTCCTTGACGTGTTGCATCGCGTCTCGGCGGATGTTGCGGATCGCGACCTTGGCGTTTTCGCCCTCGTGTCCGACATGTTTCGCCAATTCCTTGCGGCGCTCCTCGGTGAGCGGCGGCAGGTTGAGGCGGATCGTGGTGCCTGCGGTGTTCGGGGTGATGCCGATATCGGAACCGAGGATCGCCTTCTCGACCACGGCGACCATCTGCTTTTCGTACGGAGTGATGGTGAGCGTGCGCGCATCCGTCACCGCGACGCCGGCAACCTGGTTCAACGGCACTTCCGAACCGTAGTAATTGACGCGGATGCCTTCCACCAGCGCGGTGCTGGCGCGGCCGGTACGCAGGTGCGACAGCTCGTGGCGCAGGGATTCGACGCTCTTGCCCATGCGGGCCTGTGCATCCTTCTTGATGTCGTTGAGCATGGACGTGGCCTTCTAAGTACGATCCGGAAGTATAGCCGGCAGATTGCCCGCGAGACACGCCGGGCGCGGACGCTCGCGCGCCCGGCTGCGATGCTCGGCGTCATGCAACGGCGCCGGAAAGCTCACTTCGACACGGCCATCCATGGCCTGCGCTTTCGGGTATCAGCCGGCATCCACCAGCGTGCCGACCGCCTCACCCTTCATGATCCGCATCAGGTTGCCCGGCCGGGTCATGTCATAGATGCGCAGCGGGATGCGGTTGTCGCGGCAGAGGGCAATAGCGGCGGTGTCCATCACCTGCAGGTTGCGCGCGATCACTTCCTCGTAGCTGACGTGTTCGAAGCGCTTGGCGTCCTTCTTCTTCTTCGGGTCGGCGTTGTACACGCCGTCCACCTTGGTCGCCTTCAGCAGCAGGTCGGCGCCGACTTCCACCGCGCGCAATGCGGCGGCCGAATCGGTGGTGAAGAACGGATTGCCGGTGCCGGCGGCGAACAGCACGATGCGGCCCTTCTCGATGTGGCGCACCGCGCGGCGGCGGATGAAATCCTCGCAGACGTCGTGGATGGAAATCGCGCTCATCACCCGCGCGAAGCCGCCGCGCTTTTCCAGCGCATCCTGCATCGCCAGCGCGTTCATCACCGTCGCGAGCATGCCCATGTGGTCGCCGGTGACGCGATCCATGCCCGCGGCAGCAAGTCCCGCGCCCCGGAAGATGTTGCCGCCGCCGATCACCACGCCGATCTGCACGCCGGCCGCGCGCACTTCCAGGATTTCCTCGGCCAGACTGCCGATCACCTGCGGGTCGATGCCGTAATCCAGACTGCCCATCAGCGCCTCGCCGGAGAGTTTCAGCAGGATGCGCTGGTACTTGGGCTTGGCGGGCATCGGGGGGTCTCCGGTGGGTGGGCAAACGGGAAGATTGTAATGGAGCAAGGGGGCGAGGGATGAGTGGTGAGGGCGCGAAATCCAGTCATCGTGCGGGATTGAAGTCGCGCGGATCAACTGACGCGCCGGTTTCGGCGCCCTCGCTACTCGCCCCACATCCCTGTCTGCACATGCAAAAAAAAGCCGCGGTTTCCCGCGGCTTCTCTTCTTGCGAGCTTCGATCCCGAAGCCGTGCTGTTGGTGAGAAGTGCGGCCATGGATGGCCGCTTTCACAGTCAGGGACGACTACTATGCCAGGCCCGCCTGCTTCATCACTTCGGCGGCGTAGTCCTCGACCACCTTCTCGATGCCTTCGCCGACCACCAGGCGGTGGAAGGAGAGCACCTTGGCCTTCTCCTTCGCCAGCACGTCGCCGACCGAGGTGTTGGTGTCCATCACGTAGGGCTGGCCGGTGAGCGACATTTCCGCCAGGGTCTTGCGGATCTTGCCGGAGAGCATCTTCTCCTGGATCTCGGCGGGCTTCTGCTTGTCCTTGTCGGACATCTGCGCCAGCGCGATTTCCTTCTCCTT
>DASSFA010000158.1:0-2788 GCA_035694895.1 Rhodanobacteraceae bacterium
ATCTGCGCCATCATCGCCCTGATAGCGGGCGGCCTCGGCTTTACCCGGATCGAAGGTGTCGCAGCCACCTTGGCGAAGATCCTGTTCGTGATCTTCCTGATCCTGTTCATCATCGTGATCCTCGCGATCGTGGGTGTTTTCCACCTCGCGACTTAGCACGGCGCGATCCCCGGCCGGGCATGGCATGATTGGCGGCCATGCCCGGCCGCATCCCCGAACGCTTCATTGACGAACTGCTCGCCCGCGTCGACATCGTCGAGGTGATCGAGCGGCGCGTGCCGTTGAAGAAGGCCGGGCGCGAATGGACCGCGCGCTGCCCCTTCCACGACGAACGTTCGCCCTCGTTCTACGTCAGTCCGACCAAGCAGTTCTTCCACTGCTTCGGCTGCGGCGCGCACGGCAGCGCGATCAAGTTCCTGATGGATTACGAGCGGCTGGAGTTCCCCGACGCGATCGAGGAACTGGCGCAATCTGTCGGCCTCAAGGTGCCGCATGAAGGCGGCGACGATCGCCCGCGCGAGGACAAGACCGATCTTTACGCGCTGCTGGATGCCGCTGCGAGTTTCTACCAGAAGGAACTCGGCAAGAGCGAACCCGCGCGCGCGTATTGCGAAAGGCGCGGACTGGACGCGCAGACCATCGCGCGATTCCGGATCGGATGGGCGCCGGGCGGCTGGGATGGCGTGAAGCGGGCGCTCGGCACCAACGAGCACCGGCTGAAATTGCTGGACCAGGCCGGCATGCTGTCGAGCGGCGAACGCGGCAACAAATACGACCGCTTCCGCGAGCGGCTGATGTTCCCGATCCTGGACCGGCGCGGACGCGTGATCGCGTTCGGCGGAAGGGTGTTGAGTTCGGAGCAGTCGAAATCGAAGCCCAGCGCGCATCCCGCGCGCGAAGATCAAAAAGCCGGCATCCCTGCCGGCACTTCTCAACACAGCCCGAAATATCTCAACTCGCCGGAGACGCCGCTGTTCCACAAGGGCCGCGAACTATTCGCGCTGTGGCAGGTGCGGCAGGCCAACAGCAAGCTGGAGCGGCTGCTGGTGGTGGAAGGCTACATGGACGTGATCGCGCTGCACCAGGCCGGCATCACGCAGGCCGTCGCCACGCTCGGCACCTCCACCACCCACGAACACGCGGAACTGCTGTTCCGCGCCGCGCCGGACGTGGTGTTCTGCTTCGACGGCGACCGCGCCGGGCGTTCCGCGGCGTGGCGCGCGCTGGAATCGGTGCTGCCGCGCATGCGCGACGGGCGGCAGGCGTTCTTCCTGTTCCTGCCGGAAGGCGAGGATCCGGACACGCTCGTTCGCAAGGAAGGGCGTCCCGGTTTCGAAGCCCGCATCAAGCAGGCGATGCCGCTGTCGGAATACTTCTTTACGGAACTGTCGCGCGACGTGAACGTGGCCACGCTGGATGGCCGCGCGCGGCTGGCCGAACACGCCAAGCCTTTGCTTGCGAAGCTGCCGGACGGTGCCTTCCGCGATCTGATGTACGCGGAGCTGGAAAAGCGTACCGGCCTGAACAGCGGCACGGCGGCACCGACCACGCCGTCACGCGCGGTGGCGCGGACCGCATCCGGTTCCGACAACGCGCCGCGTCGCACATTGGTGCGCAGCGCGATCGCGATGCTGCTGGCGGAGCCTGCGCTGGCGAGCGAAGCGCAGGCGCCCTACGCCTTCGCCATGCTCGACAAACCCGGCGTTCCGCTTCTCCTCGAGTTGCTCGATCTGGCACGTGCACGTCCGGAGATCAACGCCGCTGCGATCCTCGAGCACTTCGCGGGCCGCCCGGAGTCGAATGCCTTGCAGAAGCTGGCGATGACGGAGTTTCCCGGCGAACCGGAAACCCTGCGCGAGGAATTCGCCGACGCGTTGCGCAAGCTCGCCGAGCAGACCGTGCAGCAAAGGCTCGACGCACTGATCCGCAAGCAGACCGAAGGCGTGCTGGATGCGGATGAGAAGAACGAGCTGCGCGAGTTGCTGGCGAGGACGGCGAGCGCGCGTGTTGAACCCACATAGCAGGCCAGGGATGGCCGCATCGAAGTGAGCTCCGGCGCCGTCGCATGACACCGACAAATGGCGGAAGAACAGTAACCCGCGACGCTGGACGGCGCGGAAAAGACATGGACGTCGAATCGGTTGTGCGGTCGCGCGCAGGCGCGCTCCTACAACAGCGCGGCAAGATCTTTCCCGATCTTCTCCGGCGTGTCGGTCGGTGCGTAGCGACGCACCACGTTGCCTTCGCGATCAACCAGGAATTTGGTGAAGTTCCACTTGATCGCCTCGGAGCCGAGCAAGCCTGGCGCTTCGTGCTTCAAGTATTTGTAGACCGGATGCGCGTGCTCGCCATTGACCTCGATCTTGGCGAACAGCGGGAAAGTGACGTCGTAGTTGGTCGAGCAGAAATCGCGGATCGCTTCCGCATCACCCGGTTCCTGATGCCCGAACTGGTCGCAAGGGAACCCGAGGATCGTGAAGCCTCTCTCCTTGTACTCGCGATACAACGTCTCAAGCCCGGCGTACTGCGGGGTGAATCCGCACTTGCTGGCGACGTTGACGATCAGCATCACCCGTCCGCGCCAGTCACCCAGCTTCCGCGGCTCGCCTTCCAGCGCGCTCGCCTCGAAATCGTGGATCGCTGCCATCACAAACTCCTAGAGCCAACGACCATAGCGTCGTGAATATAGCTCCTTCACGCCCTGCGTCAGGCCGCAATAGCAAAGCACCGTCAAAGCGAGCCATCCGAAGAACTCCATCGGCACCGGCTGCATGCCGATGCGCGTGCC
>DASSFA010000159.1:0-5237 GCA_035694895.1 Rhodanobacteraceae bacterium
GGTGACCAGCGCATCGAATTCGCCGGCCATGCAACCGTCCGCGGCGCGCGCGAGTGCATTCAAGACATGGAAGGCATTGTGCGGAACGGGCTGGCCCGGCACCTCGGGTTCGCGCAGCGGGATCTCGATCAGGCGCAGCGAGCCCGGCGCGCGCCGCGCGCGCCGCGCGCCATCGAACGGCTCGATCTTCAGCTCGAGATTGCAGGCGCGCGCCGCGCGTTCGAGCAAACCCGCATCGGAAATCGCGATCAGCTCGGCGGGAAACGGCGATGCCGCGAGCCTTGCAAGCAGTTCAGGTCCCACGCCCGCCGGTTCGCCGGCGGTGAGGGCCAGCCGCGGCAGCGCCGCGGTGTTCATTGCGCGTTGGCGTTGCTCGCGTCGGCGCTCGCGGTCTGGTCGGACTGTGCACCCGGCAGGCGGATGTCGATGTAGGCGTCAGAACGCATGTCGCGCAGGAACTGGTCGTAGGCATCCGACGCCTTGCGCGCGGCGATCGCCTGACGCGCCTGCTCGCGCTGGATGTCCTGGGTCTTGTCGGCCTGGCGCGTGCCCACCAACTGGATCAGGTGCCAGGAACCGTCCTGGCTCTTGAACGGCTGCGACACCTGGCCCGGCTGCATGGTGGCGACCAGGTTGCCGATGTCGCTGCCCCAGTCGTCGTGCATGAACCAGCCCATGTCTCCGCCCAGGTTGGCGGTGGTGGTGTCGTCGGAGTCCTTCTTGGCCAGCGTGGCGAAATCCTTGTGATCGTCCACGATCTGGTGGTAGATCGCGTTGATCTTGTCCTGCGCGTCCTGCTCCGAGACGAGCGCGTTGGGTTTGATCATGATGTGGCGCGCGTGGTATTCGGTGACGATCTGCTTGGCATCGGCGCCGCGCTTTTCCACCACCTTGATGATGGTGAAACCACCCGGCGTGCGCAGCGGCTGCGAGACTTCGCCGGGCTGCATCTTTTCGATCTGCGCGGCGAATGCCGGCGGCAGTTCGTCGACGCGATGCCAGCCCAGGTCGCCGCCTTCCAGCGCGTCCGAAGCATTGGAGGAGCTGATCGCTTCGGCGGCGAAATCCTTGCCGCTCTTGAGGTCGGATTCGACCTTCGCGGCCTTGGCCTCACCGGCCGCGATCGCGGCGGCATCGGCGCCATCGGGCAGCGCGATGTCGATATGCGCCAGGTGCACCTCGCCGGCCTTGAAGGCCGGATTGGCCAGCATGTTGTCGATTTCCGCATCCGACACCTGGGCGGAGCTCTGCATCACCTGCTGGCGCAGGCGCTGGATCAGCAACTGATCGCGCAGGTTGCCGCGGAAGGCCGTGTAATCCACGCCCTGCTGCTGCATCGCCTGCTGCAACTGCGGCACGGTCATGTTGTTCTGCTTGGCCACCGTGGCCACCGCGGCGTCCAGTTCGTCGTCCGAAACGCGCAGGCCGTTGTCCTGCGCGCGCTGCACCTGCAGCTTGTTCATGATCAGCCGTTCCAGCACCTGCTTCTGCAGCACGTCCGGTGGCGGCAACTGTTCGGGATGGCTGGCGTACTGGTGCTGCACCGAAGCCACCGCCTGGTCGAGTTCGCTCTGCAGGATCACGCCGTCGTTGACCACCGCGACGATGCGGTCGAGCGAGGCGTCCTGCTGCGCGGGCGGACTGTCCGCGCTCAGCAACTGCGCGGAAGCGGTGCCGGCGGCGCCGGCGGCAAGCAGGAAGGCGGTGCTGAAAACGAGGATCTTTTTCATGGAGGAGGGCTGCGATGCAGCGAACAGGAATGCGAAGTGTACCGGAACCGGGCCGCCTGTCCCGTTAAGCGCGAACCGGTCGGCGGCGGTTGGATCGGGGCGGGGCGGAAAAGTTCAAGGCGGGTTACTGGTAGCCCATGATCGCGTGGCGCAGGAAGCTCTCGGTCTTCTCGCCGTACTCGCCAAAGCCCTTGAACTCCACCTCGAAGAAGATCGCGTTGTTCTCGTCGCCCTTGTAGTCGCGGACGTAGTGGCGGAACAGCACGCGCGCGGCCGTGCAGCAACCATCCCACTCGATCCCCCCAAACGTGTCCACCACCTTCTTGTCGCGCAGCGAGTAGTCGTAGCGGCCGACCAGTTTCCAGTTGTCGTTGATCGGGAATTCTGTGGAGGCGTCGATCTGCTCGATCAGGCCGCGACGATAGCGATAGGCCAGGTTCAGTACCCCGTCTTCCCTGATGCGGCGCTGGATGCCGATGGTGGAGACATCGGTTTCGTCGGTATTGGGGTTCCATTGCTGCGAGGCGGTCAGGCGCCAGTTGTCGGACAACGAAAGCTCCAGGTTGCCGACGTAGTTGGAACCACTGTAGTCGGTGATCTTCCGGTAAGGCGTCAATTGCACCCGCTGCGGATCGAAATAGCGGATCTGGCCGATGCTGGCCGAGAGCTTTTCCACGCCGTTATCGTCCAGCAGGCGTGTGGTCAGCGCCAGCGACAGATTGTTCGCGTCTTCCTGGCGATCAGCTCCGGAATAGCTGTTGGTCGTGAACAACTGCCAGAAGTCGAAGGTCAGCAACTGCGTGTCGAACAGCGGAAGTTGATCCTGGTTGCGGTAGGGGACGCGCAGGTAATACACGCGCGGCTCCAGCGTCTGCGTGTAACTGTTGCCGAACAGATTGACGTCGCGTTCGAAGATCAGCCCGGCATCGACGTCCAGGATCGGCACGCCTCGGCTGGGCGTGGTCGAGCCGCCGGCGATTGCCGGTCGCTGCAAGTTGTAGGTGGTGTAGCGGTAACCGACTTCCGGGCGCACGAACCAGGCCGCGCCCTGCAACGGCCAGGCGAGGTACGGATAGGCGTCGAAGCGTTCGCCGTCCAGCCGGAACGGACTGTAGAAACGCACCGCTTCCGAGTGCAGGCCCCATTCCGGTCCGCCGAGCGGGCCGAACGGCTTGTCCGCGTCGAAGTAGATCCGCGGCAGCCTTTTGTAGGGCTCGGCGGAATCGGGAATGGTCGGATCGGTGATCTGCCAGGAATCCACGCCGATCCCGGCATCCCACCAGTTGCCGCTGCCCGTGATGTAGGCGGATGAGCCGAGCAGAGAAGTGGCAGCGGTCGTGAGACTGTTGCCGAAATCCTGGAAATAGCTCTTGTCGGTGACCCGGTTGACGTTGGCGCTGAAAATCCACCCCGGTATCAGGCCGGTCGTGTCCTGGAAGTGCAGGAAGCCCCGGTCGCGATGGGCAAGGCGATCGTTGGGCATGAAATCGGCCTGGAGGATGCCGGCGCTGCTGCCGACCAGGTAGCGGAATTCGGCACCCAGCATGAAACCGCGATCGGAATAGATGCTGGGCGTCAGCGTGGCGTCGTAATTCGGCGCCAGGTTGAAGTAATACGGCCAGGCGAAAAAGAAACCGGAATGGCTGCTGTTGCCGAACCGCGGATAGAGAAAACCCGACTGCCGCTCGTGGTTGATCGGGAAACGCATGTACGGCAGCCACAGGATCGGGACGCCCTTGACCCGCAACGTCACGTTGTGCGCGCGGCCCACGCCGCTGGTCTGGTCGGCGGTCATCTGCGAGGAGCGGATCTCCCACACGCGATCGCTGGGGTCGCAGGTGGAGAAGCTGCCCTGCGAATAGACCGCGTGGTCCTGGTCCAGGACCGTGACCTGCCTGGCATCGCCATTGCCGCGCGAGGTGAGCATCTGGAACCGCACGTTGTCGGCCACGCCGTGCTCGGGGCTGGTGGTGCCCTGCATGCGGCTGGCCGAAAACAACTGGCTGCGATCCTGGTAACGCACGTTGCCTTCGGCAAGGTACGCCGTGGTGTCCTTGGTGTAATCAATGCGGTCCGCGCGCAGCAACTCGTCAAGGCGCTGCAGGCGAACGTCGCCGTAAAGGTGGAACACGTTGCTGTCCGGGCTTTCGAGACGATCGGCCTGTACGTCCGAAACGGCCTGCGAGGCATCGCCCGTGGTCGGCAAGCCCGACACGTAGAAGTCCAGCAGGTCGTTCTTCTTGCAGAGGCTGTAATCGTTCTTCTGGTGCGGGCAGGTGAACGCACCGAGCGGACAAACGTATTGGGTGGTGGTCTGCGCCACCGCGGCGGCGGCCGGCAGCACCGCCAGTGCAATGGCGAAGGCGAGCGCACGCGGCGTCAGCGGTGAAGGTTGGCGCAGCACGTGGCTTCCTCGTCACGGGAACCACGTTAAATTAACAGAAAGAGGGTACGACGAGGAATCCGCGCGGCGCCGCGCGCTTCAGAGCAGGGCCGCCACATGCGTCGCGGCGCACTCGCGCAGGGCTTCGAGGTTGTAGCCGCCTTCCAGTACGGAAACGACGCGACCGCCTGCGTGCTCGTCGGCGATTCCGCGCAATCTCAGCGTGAGCCATGCGTAATCGTCCACCTCCAGTTGCAATTGCGCCAGCGGGTCGAGGCGGTGCGCGTCGAAACCGGCCGACACCAGCAGCAACTGCGGGCGGAAATCCTCCAATGCCGGGAACAGGATTTCGTCCCAGGCCGCGCGGAACTCGCCCGAACCGGCCAGCGGCGGCAGCGGCGCGTTCACGACGTTGCCTACGCCGCGCTCGTTGCGCGCGCCGGTGCCGGGATACAGGGGCATCTGGTGGCTGGAGAGATACAGCACGCGCGGTTCGCGCCGGAAGATATCCTGCGTGCCGTTGCCGTGGTGCACGTCCGGATCCAGGATCGCTACGCGCTCCAGCCCGTGCGCAGCCAGCGCGTGAGCCGCTCCGACCGCGATCCCGTTGAAGATGCAGAAGCCCATCGCCGCATCCGGCGTGGCGTGATGGCCGGGCGGCCGCACTGCGCAAAAGGCGCGCATGGTCTGGTTCGCGATCACCGCATCCACGGCCGCGCATACCGCGCCCGCCGCGCGCTCCGCGGCTTCCAGCGAAGCCGGCGACATCACCGTGTCCGGATCGAGCCGCAGCGAACCGCTTTGCGGCGCGTTCGCGTAGATGCTTTCGACATACGCCGGCTCGTGCACGCGCAGCAATTGCTCGCGGGTGGCGCGCGGCGCCTCCACCCGTTCGAGTTGCGCGAAGCGTGGATCGTCCAGCGCCTTCAGCACCGCGCGCAGGCGCGCCGGCGATTCGGGATGACCCATGCCCGGATCGTGTCGCAGGCAGGCGGGATGGGTGTAGAGGCGCATCTACGCTGGCTTGCTGCGCTTCCTGCGTTCGTGTTGCCACAGCACTTCCCCGTGGCCACTGGAACGCGCCAGCACGCGCGCCAGCACGAACAGCAGGTCGGAGAGGCGAT